>CAMBDR010000575.1 GCA_945864765.1 Janthinobacterium lividum
CGAAGCGAGCGAAGCGCTGCCACAACGCCTGAAAACCATTTGGCAAGGGGTGGCGCAAATTGTGGCCAGTTATCAACCCAAGGTGGCGGCGGTGGAAATCGTGTTTGTGAATGTGAATCCGCAATCCACACTTTTGCTGGGCCAAGCCCGTGGTGCCGCCATTTGTGGTTTGGTGGCAGCAGATTTAATGGTGGCCGAATACACCGCGTTGCAAGTGAAGCAAGCGGTGGTGGGGCATGGTAAGGCGCATAAAGAGCAAGTGCAGCACATGGTGCAGCGGCTATTGCAATTACCCGGTTTGCCCGGCACCGACGCCGCCGACGCGCTGGGGGTGGCGATTTGTCATGCCAACAGTGTGGACGGGGTGGCCTTGATGGGTGGCACTGGCCAGGGTTTCAAGATGCAGCGTGGGCGGCTGGTGGCGGCGAAGTAGGTGCTTTAGCCTGTCGCCTCCACCATCAACCTGGACTGACGATTATTGAAGAGGCAGTTTAAACCAAAAACCGGCATCAATAACACCTACCAATGCCGCCTGATTCTCTGGACTTTCGGAAAACTCAACCAAAACGTGCGCTGGCGTGCTGTGCTGGCCATTGAGTAAATCAACCCAATACTTGAGTCCTCCCGCATCCGGTGCCCGGTGTAAAACATTTTGATAAAATTTCTCAACAAGCAGAGTATTACTCGGAGCGCTACCATATAAATTCTTAAACTCGGCAGACTGCATGAAACCGCGAGCAATATCATCAAGCTTTGCGCCATGATCTACCCGGCCAATCCAATACCCCAAACCAGCTTGATCAGGTGTCCGATTAAATGCGGCTTGATAAATACGGTAAGCTTGGGCTGCATGAGCGTCGCCCTTGAGCGCAAACCCGGAATCGGCAAACTGAATTCGCTCAATATTTTGTAATAAATCGACCGCAAAATTGGTCTTGACTTGAGTCCCCCCCGCAGTTTTGACAATGGCATCACCTTCTGAAAACCAGTGGTTGTAGTTGGCAATATCAAACCCTGCCCCGCCATCAATCGTATCGGCACCAGCAGCCCCGGTTATTATGTCGTCGCCCCCCAAGCCACGCAGTACATTTGCCTCACTGTTGCCTGTAATCTGATTATTTAAATCATTGCCAGTGCCATTGGCATTGCTAACCAAGGGGGCATTCACACCAGAAGTCAGGCCAATCACCAAATTTTCCACATTGCCCGGCAAGGTGTAATTTGCCAGCAAAGAAAACGCAAGATCCTTACCGCCATTACTGGCTTCAATAATTGTATCGCTTGCATTATTGATCCAGTAGCTATCATCACCAACGCCGCCGGCCAATTGATCAGCACCTGTCGTGCCAAACAGGCCATCATTCCCCTGTAAATTGAGCAAACCATCCTGGCGGCTTACATAAATTGATGTGCCAACGGGTAATGGCAAACGCCCAATAAGATCTTCCACCCCAAATATGGAATTATTATCACTAAGAAACAACACAGTTTTCCCATCATCACTAACCTGGATCACTCTCGAACCAGTGCTGGTTACACCAGGGTTGGTTGGGCTATGCGGAGTCAATAATTCTACTGCACCTGTTTTCAAATCCTTTCGGTATAGGTCGTAATAACCGTCCGCGTCACCCTGAAATCCGAGGAATTTATTACTGTAAAATATAATATGACGCCCATCAGATGAAAGGCCAGCAATACTACCCAGGGTGTCTTCCCCTTTGTTTTTCTCGAAGAACTTGGTCAATGAACCATTGACCAAATCTTTCAAATAATAATCTTCATAAGAAAAAAACAAGAGCTTGGTATCATCAGCAAACACCATAAAAGCATCACTTGCTAGCGGGTGTACCCCGACCGGGTTTCCACTCACATCGCTACTAACCAAACTTAAAACGCCCGTCGTCAAATCTTTTTTGAATAGATGTACCTCCTTACTATTACCCAATCCCACCAAATTATTTGCAATACTTGAAAAAATAATATAACGATCATCTTGGGTAAAGAACAAATCGCGGCTGCCGCTATTACCACTGTCGCCATTGGTATTGGTGGAAACAAGGCTAAGCGCACCTGTAGTGAGATCTTTCAAAAAGATGTCGAAGAATCCATTGTTATCGCCAGCGACCAGATGATTTACATCACTCGAAAATGCCAAAAAGCGTCCGTCCGAGGAAAGAGAAAAGCTGGAATCAAGATTGCCGCCGCTGATAGCGACGCCCCTGGCGTCAGTGCTGGCCAATTGAACTTGATTGCTGCGTAAGTCAACGGTATAGATTTGTGCGGCTTGACCCCAGCCAGCACTAAAGGCGAGTTTGTTGCCATCACCGGAAAAAGAAGGGGATCGGGCACTTACAGCACTGTTCGGTAAGGCAATTTGTTTGGTCGTGCCATTATCTAAATCCTGAACAAATAAGGTGCCCTTTTTATTAGCATCGTAGGTGAAAAAAGCAACTAATCGGCCATCTGAAGAGAGGCCAGCCATCGTTTCAGGGGAAATAGAGTTGAATTTTATGGATTTCAGAATTTGGGTGGTAACCAGTGGCATGAACGATCCTGCGGAAAAATTGGCGTAGTGGGTGGAGGGCCGCATTGTACCATGCCAAGAACATTGCTGGCAATCACTATTGCACTGTGATGGTTTAGCACCTGTGAGCGCAGTGATGTGTGGTTTGGTGGCTGCGAAGTAAGGCGCAAGGGTTAAATAATTAGCGGCAATAAAATTCCCGCCCCACGCGTTGAATATGGTCAAGCAGGTCAGGATTGTCGATGTGATCAAGCAGCGAAATATCGATTTTGTATGGCAATAACAAGTCGTCCAGTTCATTTTCCAACCTCAGTAACTGCGCCAGGGTCATGGTAGGGCTTGAAATCACAAGGTCGATATCCGACCCACGCTTATAGTTTCCTTTGGCGCGTGAACCATATAGTGTGACGCGATCAATTTGCGGATAGCGCGCAAAGACGGCATTCATTTTTGCCTGGGTGCCCTGGCTCAAGCCAAAGTCGTGGAATACGGCTTCAGCTTGCATCGGCCAAACCTTGCATACGATGTTGGAACTGTTGGAACAGCGGAAAATAAACCGTAATCACTTGTTCGGTAATTTCATCATTCCAGCGAATGTCGGGTGCTGCCATGATTGTCCTCCTTGGGCTATTTTGTTCGATTATGCCAGAAAATACGCCCGCATCGCCGCAATCGTGCGCTCTATCCCGGCCTGATCCACATCCATATGCGTGACCATGCGTAAGCGGTACAGCCCGGTGGCCAGTATCCCGTGGGCTTTTAAATGCGCCAACAAACCGGCACTGCGCTCAGGTGCCACATCGATAAAAAGGATATTGGTTTGCACGGGTTCAATCGTTAAACCGGGTAAGTCGGCCAGCCCTGCCGCCAATTTTGCCGCCAGCGCATGGTCTTGCGCCAGGCGGCTTACGTGATGATTGAGCGCGTAATGCGCGGCTGCCGCCAGCAGGCCCGCCTGGCGCATGCCACCGCCCAACATCTTGCGTATCCGGTGCGCGCGCTTGATGAAGTCTGCCGAACCACATAACACCGAACCCACGGGCGCGCCCAAGCCTTTGGAAAAACACACCGAGACACTATCGAAATGGCGCGTGATGGCGCGCGCAGCCAGGTACGGGTCGCCGTCAGTTCCGGCATCGGCAACGGCGGCGTTAAATAGCCGCGCCCCATCCAGATGGCGCAGCAAACCATGTTTTTGCGCCAGTGCCGACGCTTCGGCGATATAGTCTGACGGCAGCACCTTGCCACCCATGGTGTTTTCCAGGCACAGCAATTTGCTGATGGCGTAATGCGCATCGGCAGGTTTGATGGCGGCGGCAATATCGGCTAACAAAATACTGCCATCGGCCTGATTATTCAGCGGTTGCGGTTGAATCGAACCCAGTACCGCTGCGCCGCCCCCTTCATGGCGATAGG
>CAMBDR010000576.1 GCA_945864765.1 Janthinobacterium lividum
CGCGACCAGCAGGGCCAAAATAATGCCAAAACCAAGGGAGAGGCGTGCGCCGATACGTAAATGACTACCCATGACAGTGTTTCCCAAAATGGAGACAGGGGCGATGCGTGCGCACGAGGCTTGGTGGCGGCATCGCCAATGTAAAAAAATTACGACAGCAAATTATTTGTCAATGCCAACGCCAACCAGAACATCGTCCACTTTTTCAACATAGGTCGATTTGTTGATAACCGCCTTGGACACCGGATTGACCCAGACATAGCTAGCCCAGCCGTTACCGGCCGGGCTGTTTGCCGCCTTGATCAGTTCTTGCACGATGAAGACGCCGTTTTTATCCTTGATGTCGTACAGGTTCTTGCCGATCAATTTGGGATTGCCGCCGTGGGCCTTGTTATTGCCTTGCATGTCATAGGACATAACATATAAATCAGCTTTGACAAACGCACCCTTGGGGTCATTAAACTGGGCAAAGGCTTTTTCCTTACCGTCTTTCTTGATGGTTTCCACGGCTTTTTTGGTCAACGCTATTGCTTCCTCGGCGGTAGCACCCTGGGCACCCCCGAAAAACGCCATCGCGAACAGTCCAAACACCAATTGGTTGAATATTTTTTTCATAAAAGCACCCTTAAAAAGGAATCATTCGGGAAGGTCTTTGGGGGCAATCCACCATCAAGACCGGGATAACAGTCATTGCCCAAGTGTAGCGATGCACCTGTCACCGAGCAAGTCTAACAAAAAAAAGCGGCTTGAGTGGGCTTCCGCACCAAAATCGTCGATTTAAATCGGTGCTGTTGTTGCAAATGATTAACGCAGCTGGTTTTGCAGGGTAGGGCTTTGGATTTGAATTGAATATGAGATAACGTCGAAATTGGTTTTTAAGATAGCGTATGCCATCTTAATAGGATGCAGGCTTGTCTTCTTGATATTCTTTTGCCTTAATGAGTCGCACCTCTGAGCCGCTCACCCACCACAAAGCCTATTTTTCATCGAGTGTCTCAATTGCATCCCAATCCGGGGCGGGTGGATTTTTGATGAAGCGCGCACAGCGCTCACGATACATTTCGCTGATCGCATCCTGGGGTAGGGCCATAAAGTGGGCCAGGGCCGTTTCAAATTCACCACGCCGCCAGGCCGCCATGGCGTTGGCATGTTGGGTTAGCTGTGCCTGGCTGAACTGGCTGAGCTGGCTGAGCTGGCTGTTTGGCGCAAGCAACTGATAAATACGGACCGCTTGGCGTTTGCCTTTCACGCGCACCCGATCCAGCTCGCGGAAGGCAAATGTCGGGCAGCGCAAAACGGTGGCTTCGCTGACGATGATATCTACCTGATATTTTTTACATAAACTCTCCAGGCGCGCCGCCAAATTCACGTTATCACCCAACACCGTATAGTTCAGGCGCGAGTGGGAGCCAACATTGCCCGCCACCACAATGCCGGTATGAATGCCTATCCCGGTTTTCAGTGCGGGCCAGCCTTGTTGTATAAATGTTTGGTTTAATCTCGCCAGCGCCTGCATCATGTCCAGTGCGCTGCTTAAGGCACGTTCCGGATCATCGGGCGCGCCGATGGGAGCACCAAACAAGGCCATAATCGCATCGCCAATGTATTTGTCCACCACGCCTTGATGGCTATCGATGATATCGCTCATGACGCCAAAACAGGTGTTAAGCATGGCCAGGATTGCGCCCGGTGTCCGTCCTTCGGCCAGCGTGGTAAAGTCGCGAATGTCAGAAAACAGGATACTCACTTCCCGCTCTTCACCGCCCAGTTCAATTTGCCGCGACAGCAATTCTTGCGCCACCGCAGGCGAGACCACTTTACCCAGTAGTGAGCGAACCTGATCTCGCTCGATTAAACCATGCACCATATTATTAAAGGTGTGCCCGAGTTCGGCAAACTCATCGTGGTAGCCCAAATTGGCCACCATTTCATACTGCCCGGCGCGAATTTTCTCGGCACTGCGCGCCAATTGCTGTAGCGGGCGGGTAACCAGACGTGCAATCACGCTCCCCGCAAAAATGGCAAACAGGCTGGAAAAAATAAATACGCTCAACAATTTCCAGCGTAGCGCGCGAAAATCGGTCAGTGCTTCATCCAGTGAACGCTGCAATACGGCGCTGACAATGGTGTTTTGCTGGCCCGGGCTGAGGCGGTCCAGTGGTAGTGCCAGCGTGACATAGTCGCTGCCGAGCAAGGGGATATGGTAGATATGGGTGGTGTTGGCTTGCACATGGGCGATAAAGTCGGGCCGTTGGCGGCGCTCCAGGGTCGATGCCAATAGGCGCGGATGTTGCGCCCCGTTTTTTTGGTGTTGGATCAAGCTCACCTGGGTATGGGTTTGTTGTTCCAGTTCTTGCGCCAAGCTATCGGTAATACTAAAACCGATGCCTACCCAAGCCACTTGTTGTGGCGCATTGAGTGGCACCAACACCATTTGGTAGGCCGCCGCCCCAATTCTGACGATGCCAGAACTTTCATTTTGCGGGTGGGCTTGGGCTGCATGCAGCAAGTCGCTATAGTCGGGTTGTTGCTTGGCCATGGTATCGCTTAATACCTTGCCGTCCAAACCCAATAGCACCATGGAATCGGCATTTAAGCGGCGTTGGTAGCTTTGAAATCCTGAGAGTATGGTTTCGCTATCGCCGGTGCCGACCAAATTCTTAAAAGCATAGTCGCTGGCGAGTAAGCGCGCGTACTTGCGTAAGGTGGATTCACGTGTGGCCATAATGGTTTGCAGCGTGCGTGCCGTGAGTTGCAGGGCCATTTCGCTGGCTTGTTCTGCACTGCGGTTGGCGGCGCTGTGGATGGTGAAAAAAACCAGGGCTTGCAAACTCATAATCAATAGCATAATCACCGCGAGTAAGCGGGTTTGAAAATGCTTGAAGCCAAACCAGGCCCGCCTGTGCGGTTTGCCTGGGCTGGAGGCGGCCTGTTTGGCTGTGTGTTCGGCTGCATGTTCGGCAGTATGTTTGGCTGCGTTTTTGGCTAATTTAAGCATGGCTATTGCTGATCAATTTTAGGGTCCAGCGCATCGCGCAGCCCATCGCCCATTAAATTAAACGCCAGTACCGTCAAAAAAATCGCAATACTGGGGAATAGGGCAATATGCGGCGCATTGACCATATCGGCGCGCGCTTCATTGAGCATGGCCCCCCATTCCGGTGTCGGTGATTGCGCGCCCAGCCCTAAAAACGACAGACTGGCTGCGGTAATGATGGAAGTGCCAATGCGCATCGAAAAATACACCACAATCGATGAAATGGTGCCCGGTAAGATATGGCGCAATAAAATCGTGCGGTCGTTGGCACCGATGCTGCGCACCGCTTCCACAAAGGTCAAGTGCTTCAGCGCCAGCGTATTGCCGCGCACCAGCCGCGCAAAAGTGGGGATGCTGAAAATGGCGACGGCGATAATCACATTCACCATGCCGTTGCCCAGCACCGCCACAATGCCGATGGCCAGCAAAATACCGGGGAAGGCCAGCAACACATCGCAAACACGCATAATAATTCGGTCGGCCCAGCTTTCGTAATAACCAGCCAGCAAGCCCATTAGCGTGCCAACCAGCGCGCCCACCGCCACCGAACTAAAGCCTGCCGCCAGCGAAATACGCGCGCCCATTAAAATTCGGCTAAAAATATCGCGCCCCAGCGCATCGACGCCAAACCAATGCGCTTTTGATGGTAGCGCGTTGAGCGCATCGTAATCAAAATAATTTTCTGCGTCATACGGCACCAGCCACGGAGCCAGCACTGCCGCCAACACCAACAGGCCGATAAAGCCGCTGGCAGCCAGGGCCAAGTGCTGGCGCTTGAATTTGCGCCAAAACTCGCGCCATGGCGTGCGGATGGCGGTTTGAGTCGTTTCGGTCTTGGGTGAATTCATGGCAGTTTAGCGATATCGAATGGTGGGGTTGATGATTGCGTACAGCACATCG
>CAMBDR010000577.1 GCA_945864765.1 Janthinobacterium lividum
TAATCGGGCTCGCCCCGGTTGGTGGACGGCGCTTTGATGTCGTTCTTCTTTTGCATCATTTGCAGTAACCAAAAACTGGCTAGCGCGGCCGCAACGCACAGGCTCATAATGAGCGTCATGCGGATGCGCCAGGCCTGGTAGCGTGTGTCATTCATAGGGGGCCTGTGGTATGGCTTGCATTTTGGATGAAATTGAGCATTAAATCACCTTGGCACGAGTAAGGTCATGAATATGCAAAGCCCCGACCAGTTTGCCTGTGGCGTCGATGACCAGTAATTGATTGATACGAAATTGTTCCATGATGGCCACTGCATCGACCGCCAATTGATCCGGTTTGACGCTGCGAGGCTGGGTTTGCATGACACCGGCAATGCCAATGCCTTGTAATTCGCGCCCTTGCTCCAGCAAACGGCGTAAATCGCCATCGGTGAAGACGCCCAATACACGATCAGCCCCATCGACAATGGCCGTCATCGCCATGCCTTTGCGGGTGATTTCGAGCAAGGCTTCGGTCAGGCTGATATCGGCCGGCACGGTGGGGATGGCGTTGCCGGTGCGCATCACGTCGCGCACATAGGTCAGCAGGCGTCGCCCCAATGCGCCACCGGGGTGCGAGCGCGCGAAGTCTTCGGCCTGAAAACCGCGCGCGTCCAAGGCCGCTACCGCCAGCGCATCGCCCAAAGCCAGGGTGGCGGTGGTACTGGCAGTGGGTGCCAGGTTGAGCGGACAAGCTTCTTGTGCGACACTGACGTCAAGGTGAACATCGGCCAATTGCGCCAAACTGGAATTCGGGTTGCCCGTCATCGAGATCAAACGCGCCCCCATTCGTTTGACGATGGGCAAAATCGAGACCAGTTCGGCGGTTTCGCCCGAATTGGAAATAGCAATTAATACGTCTTGCGGGGTAATCATGCCTAAATCGCCATGCGCGGCTTCGCCGGGATGCATAAACAGGGCGGGCGTACCAGTCGAAGCCAGGGTGGCGCTGATTTTGCGTGCGATGTGGCCGGATTTGCCCATGCCCGACACCACCACCCGACCGTTGCAATTTAGCAGCAGTTTTAAGGCGTCGATAAAACTGGCACTGGCCGATGCATTGCGCGCCGTGCTTAGCCGATCCCGGAGCGCAAGAATCGCATCGGCTTCGATTTGCAGCGTGCTGCGCGCCAACTCCAGGGCGCGTTGCATACTTTTTGCATCAAAATGGTCAGACATATTTTTTCTTCAGTTACACTCATGGGGGAAAGTATAAACGAATTAGCTTGGCAATCATTCTGCCAGCGGATATGAAATCGGCATTTGAAACGAAATTTGAAACGAAAATGGGTAAAATATAATGTTTTCAGGCTTAGAACTTACATTATTGTTATTAAGTTTTTCGGTGCTCGGCGTCGTGGGCTTTCGCATGCTGCAATTGCCGCCGATGTTGGGTTACCTTGTGGTGGGCATTATTATCGGCCCCCATGCGTTGGGCTGGGCCAAGCACAGCGCAATAACGGATACGCTGGGTGAATTCGGTGTGGTATTTTTGATGTTTTCGATTGGGTTGGAATTTTCTTTGGCCAAATTGATTTCGATGCGGCGTGTGGTGTTTGGTTTGGGATTAGCGCAAGTGGTGTTGACGATTTTGGTGACCATGGGTTTATGCGCGCTCATTTCATGGCAAATAAGCAATGCCTTCAAAATTGGGTGGTTGGCTTCGTTTGCCATTGGTGGCGCATTATCCATGTCGTCCACCGCCATTGTTTCCAAGATGCTCACCGAACGCCTTGAACTGGATAGTCAACATGGCCGCAAGATTATTGGTATCTTGCTGTTTCAGGATCTGGCCGTGGTGCCACTCTTGATTGTGATTCCCGCGATTGCCAAAGACCCCGATAATTTATGGATGGCACTGGCCTTGGCGTTGGGCAAGGCGGTGATGGTTTTATTTTTATTATTTGCGATTGGACAGCGTTTGGTGCGCAAATGGTTTCATGTGGTGGTAAAACGGCGCACCCAGGAATTGTTTATGTTAAATTTGTTGCTGGTGACGCTGGGGGCGGCATGGATTACCGAAATAGCCGGTTTGTCACTGGCTTTGGGTGCGTTTGTGGCCGGGATGTTGATTTCAGAAACCGAATTTAAGCATCAGGTGGAAGAAGATATTAAACCGTTTCGTGATGTGTTGCTTGGATTGTTTTTTGTAACAGTGGGAATGAAGCTTGATTTGATTTTGGTGCTGCGCCAGTGGTGGGTGGTGCTGGCCATTTTGGCAGGGGTCATTCTGTTGAAATTCAGTATTATCGGCATGATTGGGAAGATGTTTGGGGCGGCCGATGGCACCAGCATGCGAACCGGTTTGGCCTTGGCCCAAGGGGGGGAATTTGGGTTTGTTTTGTTGACCTTGTTGGGTGGCTTGAATGTGGTCAACAACATGACCTTGCAATTGATTTTGGCTGCCATGGTGATTTCAATGTTGCTGGCACCGTTTATTATTGCCAAATCCGATCAAATTGTATTAAAACTGTCGGATAACGATTGGATGATGCAATCCTTGGCCCTGACCCAAATTGCATCCCGCACCATGGCCAATCAAAAGCATGTGATTATTGCCGGTTTTGGGCGCAATGGGCAAAGCCTGGCCAAAATTCTGGAGGCAGAAAAAGTGCCCTACCATGCGCTCGATACCGATCCTGAGCGAGTGCATGAGGCGCGTGCTGCGGGGGCGAATGTATCGTATGGCGATGCAGCGCGGCGCGAGAGTTTAATGGCGGCGGGTATTTTGCGTGCCGCAGCGATGGTGATTACTTATGAAGATACCCAGTCAGCGATTCGGATTTTGCACCTGGTGCATGAAATTGCGCCGCTGCTGCAAGTGATTGTGCGTAGCTACGATGATACTGATTTGGACAAGCTCAAAGCCGCAGGCGCAGCCGAAGTGGTACCGGAAGCGCTGGAAAGTAGTTTGATGTTGGCCTCGCACGCCTTGGTGATGCTGGGCATTCCCTTGCGTCGGGTGGTACATTTGGTGCAAAAGGCACGCAGTCAGCGCTATGCGATGCTGAGCGGGTTTTTTCCGGGCGAAGGGGATCAACAGGATGATGATGAATATGGTCAGATACGTTTGCATTCGGTGTTATTGTCCGATAGCGCCGAAGCCATCGGCAAGCCGCTGTCCGATTTTGCCTTGCAGGAAACTGGTGCTGAGGTGAGCTTGGTTCGACGCGGCAAAAATCGGCTTGAAGTGGGGCCGGATTTTATCTTTGAAGCCGGGGACGTAGTGGTTTTGCGCGGCACCAAAGACGGGGTGGCACGGGCTGAATCACGCTTGCTAAGTTAGTGGAAAATATGAGTCTATTACCGCAAATCCACTAGATTTATTCATAATATATGCTAAAATCACGCCGCTAAATAACTTGAGAGCAATATCAAAGGACAAACCCATGACCAGCGCAACGGATTTCATCATTTCACTTATGAAAAAAGGCGGCAATCGCCTGCTCAAACTGTACTTTCCGCGTGACGACGGCCCCAGCGCTGGCCTTTTGATCAATGAACTACACGCCTTTGAATCCGTTTCCGCTGATTTCATCTACACCGTTACCGCTCTCTCTGACGACGCCACCATTGAATTCAAAGATCTCATGGCCAAAATGGTGTGTGTAGAATTATTACGCGCCAACGGCAACAGCCGCTACTTCAACGGTTATTGCCACGCATTTGCCTTGCAGCGCATCGTAAACGGCGCGGCGGTCTACCAAATGGTGCTCAAACCCTGGCTAAGGTTTTTCGACTTGCGCAAGGACTACCATATCTTCCACGAGCAAAGCATTGAACAGCAAACCAAAGAAATGTTTTTGGAAATGGGCATTACCGTTGCCGATATGCGCATCCAAGAATCCGACCCGATACAAACCTTTTGCGTGCAGTATGACGAAACCGACTACAACTACC
>CAMBDR010000578.1 GCA_945864765.1 Janthinobacterium lividum
TAATGCACAGCTTGGCATGGCGCGGCCGCAATTCATCCCAGGCGGCATCGAATTGTTCGATGTTTTCCACCACGCGGAACTCGGCAGGCGGGGCCATCGGCAAGTGTACGGTTTGGTAAAAGCGCGCTTTGTCGTGCAGCAAGGCCAGCACTTCCGGGCTGGCTACCGATAATACGCGCGTGCCTTGCGCTTCAAAACGCGCCCGATTGGCGCTGATTTGCACCGCTTCCTTGCCAGGGATAAAAATAGCAATGTTCTGCTCGCGACAAAAATCCAGACACCAATCCAGATACTGGTCACGGCTTAAGCCGCCCGGCTCCACCTCATATTGATGCGCCACCACCGATGCCAGCGCATGGGGATGAGAATTGCTGCAGCACAGGTGATATTCACCAGCGACATCCGCCGAGCGAATTAACTGGAGGGCTGCGGTAATGGAAGAAAATGTTTTATTAAACCAGATGCGTTGCATGGGATGCCAAAATTGTAGTGACGATGCGCGCAATTGTAACTCAATGCGAAACGCAGCGTGCAGCCGATTTACCGACCCCGTTGCATTCATACCCGGAAATGCATCCCGCGCGCACCTGAAAATGGGATTGCGGCGAAAATTGCGAACGATTCCAATTGCAACATCTTTTTTAGAGCATTTCCTCCAAGACTTATTTGTTGCCAGCCTCTACAATGCCGCACCGACAAAATATCAAAGTGGAAAAATATATTTCTGCACGCAAAGTCGGGTTGTTTACATAGATAATCCAATTACAATAGATAGAGACCTACCATGAAAAAAATGAAATCCGCCTTACTGGGCATGCTTTGTGCTGCCTCTGCCTTTTCCGCTACCCCTGCTTTTGCCTTGGGTGCCAACACTTACACTTATCTGCGCTGCTTTTACCGCGTGGATACCGCCATCAGCAAACCTAAAACCACGTATGTTTGGGCCACCACCTCCACCGGTGCCTACTACAAGGTTTATGGTAATTGGTGGAAAGATGGCTTGACCAGTTGGCAAAACATGTTTTACAGCAATACCAGCCAGAATACCTTGAAAACGACTTGCCAAAACACGCTGGCGGCCAAGGGCATCAATCGCAGCGTGGCCATGTTTGCTGGCGCAGATAGTTCTTTATCGCTCGATTACACTATTTGGAGCAATGACAGCGCCATCCAGGCTGCAAAAATCAATAAAGTGATTGTGTTGGGTGACAGTTTGTCGGACAACCAAAATCTGTGGAATGCCACCCAGTGGACTTTGCCCAATCAAAATAGTTGGTTTATGGGGCACTTTAGCAATAGCTTTGTGTGGGATGAATATTTTGCCGCCAATTTGCAATTGCCCGCCTATAACTGGGCGGTAGCGGGTGCCGCAGCCGATAGCTATTATGTGATTCCGGGTGTGAGCCAGCAAGTGGATTCGGTGATGACCTATATGCAAAGCGCGCCCAATTACCGTTACGCCAATACTTTGTTTACCGTCATGATTGGGGGTAACGATATCGTCAATTATGGCCGTTCGGTGGATTCGATTCTCGCTGCCGAACAGCAAGGCCTGGAAAAATTGATTGTGGCGGGGGCCAGAAATATTTTGCTGATGAATTTGCCCGATCTGTCGCGTGCGCCGGTGTTCAAATACCGCAGTGATGCCGCCAATATTGCGGCGCAAGTGGTGGAATTTAATCGCCGCTTGCCGCTCTTGCGTGACGCTTTGCAAGCCAAATATGGCAGCGCGCTGGTGATCAAAATGTATGACACGAATGCCTTGGTGGGCGATATTTTCGCTCGCCCGGCCAATTATGGCATCACCAATACCACGCAAGCGTGCTTGAATATCAATACCGATTCCAGCAGCAATTATCTGTCCAGCCAGTCGCCACGTGCAGAATGCAGCAACCCGGATACCTTTGTGTTCTGGGACACGCTGCACCCAACCACGCGCACCCACAAGATCATGGCCGACAGTGTGACCGCGTTTGCTCGTGCTAACTTCCCAGCCTTGCAGTAATTTTGAACGGTAGTGTAGCCGGACACTGATCGAATAGCGGGGGGGCCAAGCTGTATTTTTGGCCGCCTTGCCAAACTGCCCGATCAACCCTGGGCCGCTGCCACGCTGCGCTTGACAAAAAACAAGCCCGCGCCCACCATCACCAAAACCGACCCGAACACCTTGTTCTGTATTGCCACCGCCCGCGCATTTTGAAAAAAGCGCTGCATTGATGATGCCGCAAACGCATAGCCATGCATGACCGTGATATCCACACTGACCATGGTAAGGCCCAAAATCAGCAATTGCGGCAGCAAGGGTTGTTGCGTGCTGATAAACTGCGGCAACACCGCCACCATGAATAAAATCCCTTTCGGGTTGGTGACATTGGTAAAAAATCCAATCAAAAACCGTTTGCGCGCCGACGGCATGGCGCTGGCGTTGAGGGTATCACCCGTGGCGATGGCGGCTTTGGCGCGCCATTGCGCAATACCCAGCCAAATCAAATACAAAGCGCCCACCACTTTGACCACGCCAAACGCCCATTCACTGGCCAACAGCAAGGAACCTACGCCCGCACCGGCCACCAGGAATATAAGCAATAAACCCGTTTGCATGCCGATGACGGTCATGCTGCTTTTCTTGAGTCCATAAGAAAGCCCATGCGACATCGCCAATACCGCGCCAGAACCGGGCGACAGGGCAATTACCCATGCTGCGCCGAAAAATGCTAACCAAGTGGTAAAACTCATCATTCATGCCTTTGCAAATCAATTATTTTTCAGGGCCAAAGCACTGCTCCAGCATTTGGGCAAACTCGGGTTGGGTGGTACAGCGGTAGAGCACGCTGGCAAACGGAAACGCTTTTTTGATATCGGCAGCACTGGCCTGATTTTCCGGGTCGGTGCTCACCACCACCAGCAAGGTGCGCTCGGCTTCCCATGGCAGCCAATGGTTTTTTTTGCAGTTGGCCCGCCCCAGTTTGAGCAGCAACTCGGTCTCGGGCCAGCGGTGCTGTTCAAACGGTTGGTAGGGCAAATCCCAATGTTGGCCCAAGGCCTTGCCAATGGCGGCCAGCGGAGTTTGAAAATCCTGCGTCAAAACCTGTTCAAATTCCAGATTTTTACGCTGCGCCCAGCGTAAGGCCAATTCCAGTTCGGTGGTGGTTAGCACGCAATTGCGTACCAAGCCTTCATATTGTTTGGGAATCAAGGCGGCGCTTTTCAGACGTTGCACAAAGGCCTGGGCCAAGGTAATGGCGAGCGCACTCAAACTCTCTTCCACCACAGCAGAAAACGCCGCGTCGCTGCGATGATTAATCAATTGCAGCACGCCCACCACCTCACGGCTGCCTGCCGGAATCAAGGGGGCGGCCAACATTTGGCGGGTTTGGTAGGCAATGACTTGATCCACCTTGTCGCAAAAACGCAAATCCGGGTCAATTTCGCTCAGTTCGGCAGCATCGTACACATTTTTAATGCGCACCGTCTCGCGCGAGAGCGCCACATAACCCGCAATGCTGGCCTTGTTGATCGGCAACACTAAATCTTTTTCGGTATCGATGCCCAACTTTACTTTGGATACCAACACCGCTTTCTCTTTGTTTACCACATACAGGGTCAGGCGGTCGGCTTGAAACAATTGACAAATTTCCTGCGCCAAATCCACCATGATTTGGGTGATATTTTCGGTCGCATGGATACGGTTGGTGAGCGCTTGCAGCTTTTTGGAAAATTCCAAACGCTCCTGGGTGTGCGCAAGCTGCGCCTGATCTCGTTGATGCTGGGTGTTACGCGTCATGGTTTGTCTCCTGGGTGCGTCTGGCTGGGTGCGTCTGGCCAAGCATTCCAAACCTGATTCTGGCCAGATATTCAGCGTTTGATTATACCGAGAATCTTTGGCTGGTGCGGTTAATAACGAAACTATCAGCTATGGCAGCCCG
>CAMBDR010000579.1 GCA_945864765.1 Janthinobacterium lividum
GGCGAGCAATTGGGGCAGCAACGTGCCGAGTTGTTGAAGAAATTCGATGACAGTGCCGCCCGTTGGGAAAGCGAACATCAGCGTATGGCAGCCTTGTGTGCCCGGGTACAATTTTCCTTGTTGCGCTGCCGTTGGTATGGCGAGCCTGGCACGGTGAGCATCAACGAAAAGGATAAAATCGGTGCCGAGAGCGAAGCGCAGTTAATCGCCCATGAAATCACCGCCCGCAAAACCGAGCTGGCCGATATTCGGCATCAGGGTTCCGCAAGCGTGGGCATTTCGATTTTTCTTGGAGACACGGTTAATGCGGAACAAATACTGAAGAATGCCGATGCGGCGATGTATGAAGCCAAACGTTCCCGTGGAAAGAAGGAGGAACGGTAGGCTGCTTGTCCACTACAGTTATTTTTAACCGTTTTTGTATTGATAGCTTAAAACCCAATCCATTTATAAGCTGATCGAGCAAACGCGGGGCTCGATCAATCACCCGCATCGGTTTCCAAAACCGGTCGCCTCCCAAGCAGGCATGGCTTTACACCCAAGTTGCGTCCTGATGGGCATTCCTACTATGTTAATGCAAAGTATCGAAAATAAAGGCCAATGCGAGAAAGTCAAATTCCTTTTCCTCTTGCGACCCTGGTTTATACGCAAAATGTGCCGCATCCTCCGCGACCCGGAGATATGAGCGCCGATTCGGATGGTAGTGCCGTATCGCCATCTGTGCCTTCATACAATGCCATGGCGGTGTTCTGGTGTCTTGCCCACCGCAGGTCAAGAGGAATGCGCCACTGTTTTGATCGGCTGTGAGCAGGCGTTGGTACGGACTGTTTTTCAGCCGCGCAGCCGATTCGTTTGCGTCATTGACCCGCCCGAACTCGGTATCGTCGCCGACATCATTATGATGCGTACCAGCACTATCCAAAAATGGCACATTCAACCATGCGCCCTTAACTTTATCGGGGTTGTTGAGAGCGACCATCATTGCGGGGACACCGCCAGCACTGGTGGCGTGCATCAGAATTTTTCCGCTAATTACCTCCCGGTCGGCAATTGCGCTAGCGATGCAGGCTTCCGTATCTTGTGTAGCTTTCATTTTATTGATGCCCTGACCGCCTTTTGCCCAAGCTTGCCCCAACTCACCGCCGCCGCGCACGTGCGCGAACAGATAAGTGATGTTGCTGCTGATAACCGCCGCTTCCAGCGCGCCGATACTGGGGCGCAAAATTGTGCCATACGCCCCATAGACGACAACAATTGCCGCCTGCGGCCCCACCGACCCGGCTTTTTTTACCAGAGTGCATGGTACCCGCACACCGTCCGCGCTGCGCGCAAGGTAGTTGGTGGTACGCATAGGAAATCGGTATTTTATGGCGTCCTCTTCGACAAAATCACCACGGGTGTTCACTTTGCCATCCCGTAATTGACCCGATTGCTCAGTAATTCTGATGCGTGCATGATCGGGCTGATCGCTGCTCAATAAGCTAACATGCGAGGCGTGTTGCAATTGCTCATTGAGTGCCAACCGGGAGATGCCATGTTCCGATAGACGTAAAAGTTGATTTACTTCATTCTGCCCGCCGTCGATCCAAACCAAGGCCCCGGACTGATTTCGCGTCCACTTGCTGCGTTTACCCGGGACGGTTGCAATTAACTTAGCTGGTTGGTGGTGGGTGTAAGCCAAAAATTGCAGTAAGCCATCGTCATTGGGCGCGCCTTGTCCGAACCCGGTTGGCGTCAATGCTGCGGCTGGGGCTTCTTGTGCATAAATGAACCCGCCTTTATTTTCCACCAGCCGATTGATGCCCTCAATCGGCGTTGGCTCCAAGTGGTTGCCGTGCGGCGTCTTTGTCCATTGATATACCCGGCCAGGGCCGGTTACACGTTCTGACAGGATCATCCATGTCGCTTCATTGTGTTTGTCCCTGTACAGTGACATGGCCTTTGTTGCCGCACTTTTTGGCAAATCATACTTCCACAACTCGCAAGTATCGATGCCGTTCAGCCATTTTTTGATAGCGCAAAAGCCCAAATTATTGCCCAATAGGTTATTGCTGGCATAGCGCAGCCCCCCGTCCTGCGCAAACG
The DNA here is from genome assembly GCA_945864765.1 of Janthinobacterium lividum. Lineage (GTDB taxonomy): Bacteria > Pseudomonadota > Gammaproteobacteria > Burkholderiales > Burkholderiaceae_D > CAMBDR01. The sequence continues at coordinate 2,086 of CAMBDR010000579.1, forward strand.
CGGCAGGCTTGGTGAAACTACCTTTCATGGTGGCAAGCAAATTTACGGCGCTACCCGCTACATCAAATAATGCTATGAATCGATCATCCTCATTAACCCAATGCATCATTTGCACTGCTAATAATTTACCGTCATCGGATAATTTTGCGCCGTCAATACCATATTGGCACGATCCGTTTTGCGCACCTTGCAATGCCTGTGCGGGTATCACCATAACGGGCATTTGATCCCGTGCGAAGCGGATGGCTTCACAGCCGGAGCCACCATCGCCATTGTGAATCGATAGCTGGGTGTTGATGACGAACGTCTTATTTTGCAATGCGTTTGATACCGCCGTGTAGGCAGCCATCGCTTCGACGGCGGGGATAACATTGCCGTAGCGGCGCAGTGTTGCCTTGCTTTGACTGCCAACCCAAGGCTTGAAGAGTGGTGCAAAAAAGTCGTGATGCAGATACAGAAACGGATCGTTCACCCCAGGCAACGCCAAATTAAAAAAAGGCATGCTGATGAGAATAACTACGCTCAGTGCGGTGAGTACAAAGGAAAAAATAACTTTTTTCATTTGCTATCCATCCAATAATTTCCCCGCCAATTCAACAAATTAAACGGTATTGCGGAATGCAAAATTACGCTTACGTTCCGCAACACGCCAAAAAAATTACTTAGCCCCCAGCATCCTTCACTGCTTGATCAATTTTATTTACGTTCTTCTGCTCTCTGTTAACTGCCGGGCTTTTTTCACCACAACCAGCCAAGCCAGCAATAGCGATAGGGACTAATAACCAAAAAAACCACCAGCAACTACCTCAATTTCTTGCGTGTTCAATTCTTGCATGACATCTCCATAATATATAAAAAGGCATTTCAACGTTGCAACATTGCAGCATTGCAATTCGTTTATTGTATCAAGGAAATTTAATGCAGTCAACAGCATCTTGAAGACGGTTCAAACAGTTGCGAGCACACCCGCCCACCTTTGCTCCAGGGCGAGATGAGCAACATCGGCACCCGTGGCCCAAGCCCCACCGGGGTGCCATTGTAGTCTTCAAATTGGCCAACCTCAGCCAGTGTGGTGCGGCCCATGTTGCTGTCCAGCGGGGCCAGATCGGCTGGCATGTGATCAAAAAAACCGTCGTTTTCATCATCGGTGAGAATGAATACGGTCTTGCTCTTAAAACGAAGGCGACAGCAAAGGGCGTGGCGTGTGCCCATCATGCAATACAAGGCGCATGGTGGAGACGGCAGCGCATCTGTCAGACCACATTTTCCCGAAGTTGCCCGTGCGACAGATCATCTACGCTACCATTGCCACATACCTGCCCGGCGGCTTATAATCAGCCATTACCTTAAACTATTCGGGAACCTTCCATGGACGATACGTCAACGCCCGGTTTGCTTGCTTCGCCCCAAACAACTGCACCACACCGTTTTTGGGATAGCATGACCCCTGACCGTAATCCTACCGTGGCGGTGGATATGGATCACCCGTTAGAAATCGCGATCAGGGACGCTGAATTGTTAATCGCCTTCGCGGTGCAAAGCAATCGCCTGATTGGCAAGGAGCGAATCGAGCAAATTAACAAGGCGATTTATGATTTGCGTGATGCGGGTAGCAACCACACGCCAGAACAAGTCACCGCGTTTTGGGTCGCCTACGATGCGCTGGCGGTGATGCTGGCACCACAAAGCGGCTTTTCGATTCGCGCCACATTGCACGAGACGACCAAACCGTTTCACAAAAACATGACTTTTTGGATCGCCCTGACTGCGCTCGCCTTGTTTTTGTTCGCCCTGATAATGCAATGGAATTGGTTGGCGGGCAAGTCCGT
>CAMBDR010000580.1 GCA_945864765.1 Janthinobacterium lividum
AATCGATACGCGAGCCTTGAAATTGCGGAAATGGGCGGGGGAGGGTGGTATTATGCGATAAAATAAGCGCTAAAATAAGCCCTTTTCCCGTCCTTGCGTCACTTCCGGTATGCTGAAATGAATATCAACGCCTCCATCATCGATCAACGCCTGGTTCAGCTTCAGGATGAAATCCGTCAGCAAGCACAGGAAGAACTCGGCATCAACGAGGCTGGCCGTCTCAAGTCATTGGCGTTTGTCTATCTGTGTGTCAAAACGCTACTCGATCTTGACCATGATGAAGCATTCGATTGTCTGACCGAAGGGGGGGGTGATTTCGGTGTGGATGCCATGCATTTAAGCGAAGAGACCGACGGTGAATTTGGTGTGACCTTATTTCAGGGCAAATACAAAGCCAAACTGGAAGGTAGTTCCCATTTTGAAGCCAATGGCATCAATGCGCTGATTAATGCAATCCGCCATATTTTTGACCCTGCTGCGCAATTGGGCGCAATCAATTTGCGTTTGGCAAGCCGGGTTGAAGCGGCCCGTTCGCTAATCCGGGATGGCTTTATTCCACGGGTACGCGTCATTGCCTGTAACAACGGCTTGCGTTGGAATGATGCGGCGCAAACCGCGATTGAGCGCGCGGGGTGGTACGGGCAAGTCATGTGGGAGCATGTGAATCACGACAGTTTGATCAATCTCTTGCAACGCATCAAACCCGTCAACGAAACCTTGCGCCTGACGGGTAAGGCGATGGTGGAAGACATGAATTTTAGCCGGGTGTGCGTGGGGCGGGTGGCGGTAACGGAAATTGCCGCCTTGATGAAAACCCACGGCGAACGGTTGTTGGAGCGTAATATTCGGCGCTATTTGGGTTTGCATGGCAATCGGGTTAATGAAGGGATTCGCCACACCTTGCATTCCAGCGACCCGGCTAATTTCTACTTTTTCAATAATGGCTTGACCTTGGTATGCAGCGACTTTTCCTATAACGCATTGCAAAGCAGTGATTACCAGGTCAAAATCGACAATTTGCAAATCGTCAATGGTGGGCAGTCTTGCATGACCATTTTCAAAACCATTGAAGCAATGCAGGCAAGTGGGCAGCCTTTGCCGGTTGATGCCAGCGTTTTGGTGCGCATTTACAAGTTGCCCAAGGATAATGAAGACATTGTTTTGCAGATTACGCAGGCCACGAATAGCCAAAATCCAGTTGATTTAAAAGACTTGCGCTCCAATGACGAGCGGCAGCAGCGGCTGGCCAGCAGTATTGCGGCATTGGGGTTTAGCTATCGCAGAAAGCGTATGGATGGCGTGGTCAAGGCCGATGAAATTACCTCCGGCGTGGCTGCCGAGGTGATTCTGTCGGTTTGGCGCAATGCGCCACATCAAGCCAAATTTTTGACGCGGGAACATTTTGGCAAGCTTTACGACACGATTTTTACTGACACGCTCAACGGCGCGCAAACCATTGCGGCAGTGTTGTTGTACCGGGTTGCGGAAAATCACCGTCGCCGCCCCGCAGAGGATGATCTTGCCTTGGTGCGCTATGCGTCTTGTTTTATTGCAATGCAAATGGGCAAGCGTTTGCTGAAGGATTTGAATGTGACGTTGGATGGTTTGACGCATCAGAACTTTGCTGATGCCGTTCGTTTGATTGACCAGAAGGCGGAGGATTATTTTGCCGGGGCGGTGCAGGATGTGGACGATGCGCTGAGGCTGTTGTATGGTGGGCAGGAGGTGTCGATGCAGCAGTTGTCGGCGACCTTTCGGCGCGGGGATTTGATTGAGCGGTTGTAGACATGGTGGACCCGGTTGTTATACCTTGGATGAAAAGCTGCCAAATACATCCCTTGGATGATCCTCACAATTTATGGCAATCGATAGCTCTTCATCCAGTGCACGCAAACGTAAAACATACGATTTAAATGCGCCGCTATTCACCGGGAAAAGGCGCACCATCAATTTGTCCGATGTTAATGCACATATTGATGCGTGTGATCGTCGATAAGAATGGCAAATCGAATATATTCCAATTTGGAATCGGGCGTAAAACCAATAAAAAGATGTCTTTTGTTTGGTAAAATCCATTGATCGGTGTACGGATCACCTTCGTCGTCCTGCCGTACCATCCCTATTTTGGCGCGAACCTGGTCTCGCGTATGATCCCAATTCAGCTTAAAAGGCAGTACCCCGGTGTAACTCGAAAATTCATAATCACAGCGACTATGAAAACTCACGCTTGATACCAAAGGAGTGATATTTTCCTCGTCTTTTAGTTCTTCTGCGCCATATCCGCCTTCCGGTTCTAAATGGATGCAAAACCCCCAGTCCTTCCTCATCAAAAACAGTTCATCCTTATAGTTGTCGAAGATGATATTGGTTTTAAAGTTACAAGCTCTCAAAATAGCGACGACTGCGGGGTCATTAGCCTGTCGGCCAATCAGGCCAACTACATCATCAGGGTTCAGTTTTTCAAAAGGATTCATAGTAAGCTGTTATAAAAAATCGTTTAATTGAGTGATAAATTTTAGCTTGGCAGCCGTGCCGATTTTTCGATAAGCAACCTTGGTTCTGCCAATGGCAACCTGAATTCTATACCAATTTCCAGAAGTAATGGTGTGCATCAGGATGAACGATTGGCGGATGGGCGGCATGCGGTGCATAATCGTGGCTTGCTTGGCGTTTATGATTTGACAAAGCTGCCGGGTTGGGTTCCATTGGTATATTGGCGGCTTGGCTGAAAGAGCATTGAATAGCGCCACATAAGAGGACATATGGTCACAAAAAGAGAACATGACGCACGGATGAGGCAATCCCGCAATCCAAAACCAATGAGCATAATAGGGAAATGACAAAATGAACCAGGAAACTTTATATGATGTTCTTGTAAGCCTTTCGAACGAACTACCTAAGGCCGACGAGCTTGATGATATCGATGGGCTTGAAGAGGTGATGAGCTGCCTGGAGGGCGTCATCGGTTGGGAAGCGCATTTGGCCGATTATGATGACGGCAGTTCGGCCCAATTGCCCGCCAATCTCAAGAAGCTTTTTGATGCTTTGAAGTACGTGCACTGTATCTGGGAACTTTTGGAGACGATTGCATTTGATGGCTTATATTCAGTCTTTTACAATGGTTCCTGGGAACAGATTGCTCGTCTGCGAAATGAGCTCAAGGCAAGCGATGAAACGCTGTCAGCCTTGTTTGAAGAAGCACTTTTATTGGCGGCACCGCTTGATCTCCAACAGCCTGACAACTTTGTCACGCGCAATCCCGGTGTCAGCCCAATGACGGCGCTCAGCGATGAAGCACTGGATCAGATGATTCAGCTTGACGACAGAATCGAGGAAATCAGGGATGAAATATTTGACAGGGCACTCATAATGTACCAAGGTACAATCGAATAACCCTGTTTAAATACAACCATGGGAGTAATCTAATATGAATAAGTGGGCAAAGCGGTTTTGCGGTTTGATGGCGCTATTTTCATTTGCGGCGCAGGCGCAGGTCAATCTGACCTCGCTTGATCGTGATATGACAGGCAGTCGTGCACAGGTTCTGGTGCTGGGCACCATTCACTTGCGGACCATGCCGCCAGGTTTTAATCCTGCGGCACTCGATGGCGTGCTTGATCGGCTGGCGGCGTTTAAGCCTGAGATCATCACCATTGAGTATCAGCCGGGCGAAGAATGTGATATGTTTGCGCGCCACGCCGAAAAGTACGGCAAGCCCTATAACTGCATGCCGACGGATGCGGCCAAGGCTGCCACCGGTCTGGACTTGCCCGCAGCCCTGGCCGAAATAGAAAAGACGCTTAAAACCTGGCCCGCGCAACCGACTGCTGTACAAAGGCGCGGCCTTGCGGCGACGTTTCTGGCGGCGGGTGACATCGCCTCGGCCTATGTG
>CAMBDR010000581.1 GCA_945864765.1 Janthinobacterium lividum
AAAGTTTCCGTATTTAAGCCGCGCATTTAGTACGCGTTCAAGCCGCCATTTATGCAAAATCATTTTGAGTTATTTCAATTGCCGCAGGGCTTTGCCGTCGATTTGGCCGCGTTGGACGCGGCTTTTCGCGAAGTACAGTCGCAAGTCCATCCGGATAAATTCGTGCAAGGCTCCGCTGCCGAACAAAGGGTGGCAATGCAATGGGCAATCCGCGCCAATGAAGCGTATCAAGTGTTGAAAAACCCGCTCCAGCGGGCGCGTTACCTGTGCGAGTTGCATGGCCAAGGCCTGGACGCTGAATCCAATACCGCCATGCCAGTGCCATTTTTAATGCAACAAATGGAATGGCGCGAAGCCTTGCAAGCGGCACGGCAGCAGCAGGATGAAGCCGCGTTGACGCAACTGGAAACCGAATTACAGGCGCAAAAGCGCGAATTACTGGCTAACATCGGGCAGCATTTCGATGCCCAAAATTTTATCGCAGCCGCCAATGAGGTGCGCTGTTTGATGTTTGTCGCCAAATTTGGCGAAGAGGTAGCGCATGCATTGGATGCGCTATCTGATGCGCTTATTTGATGCGCTTATTTGATGCGCTTATTTGCTGTGTGATATGACTGGCGGGTTTTGATCAAGGTTGACTATGGCATTATTGCAAATTTCTGAACCGGGCATGTCTGCCGCACCGCATCAGCACAGGCTGGCGGTGGGGATTGATTTGGGCACCACCAATTCACTGGTGGCCAGCGTGAAAAGCAGCATCCCCGAAGTGATTAACGACGAGCAGGGCCGCCCTTTATTGCCATCGGTAGTGCGCTACCTGCCCACTGGCTATGCCAATATTGGTTATGCGGCCCAGGCAGCGCAAGTGCAAGACCCGAAAAATACCATTTCCTCGGTCAAGCGCTTTATGGGGCGCGGCTTGAAAGATATCGCCTACGCCGAAAATTTACCCTATGATTTTCAAGATACGCCGGGCATGGTGCAACTCAAAACGGTGGCGGGCATCAAAAGCCCGGTGCAAGTGTCGGCAGAAATTCTGGCCACCTTGCGTCAGCGCGCCGAAGATGCTTTGGGGGGGGATTTGGTCGGGGCCGTCATCACCGTGCCTGCGTACTTTGATGACGCCCAGCGCCAAGCCACCAAAGATGCGGCGCAACTGGCCGGTTTAAACGTGTTGCGCCTGCTGAGCGAACCCACCGCTGCCGCGATTGCGTATGGCCTCGATAATGCCGCCGAGGGCATCATCGCCGTGTATGATTTGGGCGGTGGCACTTTTGATATTTCGATTTTGCGCCTCAGCAAAGGCGTGTTTGAAGTGCTGGCCACGGGCGGCGATTCCGCTTTGGGCGGGGACGACTTTGATCACCGTTTGTTTTGCTGGGTGATTGAACAAGCGAAGCTGGCACCGTTGTCGGATCAGGATACCCGGCTGTTAATGGTCAAGGCGCGCGAAGTGAAAGAATTATTGTCCAGTCACGATGAAATCGTCTTTGAAGCCAGCTTGCGCTCAGGTGAGCACGTCAGCTTACGCATCACCCCGGCAGATTTGGCCAGCATGACGCAAAACCTGGTCAGCAAAACCATGAGCGCCGTCAAAAAAGCCTTGCGTGACGCCAGTCTGACGGTCGATGAGGTGAGCGATGTGGTACTGGTTGGCGGTGCCACTCGCATGCCACATGTAAGGTGTGCGGTGGCAGAGTTTTTTAAAACCCAGGTGCATGCCGAGATCGACCCCGATAAAGTGGTGGCCTTGGGCGCGGCGATTCAAGCCAATTTGTTAGCGGGCAACCGCGCGGCGGGCGATGACTGGTTATTGCTGGATGTGATTCCGCTTTCGCTGGGGGTGGAAACCATGGGCGGCCTGGTGGAAAAAATCATCCCGCGCAATTCCACCATTCCCTGTGCCAGAGCGCAAGAATTTACCACCTTTAAAGATGGCCAAACCGCGCTGGCGGTGCATGTGTTGCAAGGCGAGCGCGAATTGGTGAGCGCTTGCCGATCTTTGGCGCGCTTTGAATTACGCGGCATTCCCCCCATGGTGGCGGGTGCGGCGCGCATCCGCATCACCTATCAGGTGGATGCCGATGGCTTGCTCTCGGTGGCTGCGCGTGAAATGCACTCCGGGGTGCAGGCGCAAATCAGCGTCAAGCCCGCCTATGGTTTGGGGGATGAAGAAGTGGCGCGCATGTTGCAAGATTCGTATGCGGCGGCTGAAGTGGATATGCTGGCGCGCGCGGTGCGCGAAGAGCAAGTTGAACTGGAGCGGATTTTACTGGCGACCCAGGCGGCGCTCGATGCCGATGGCGCTTTGCTCGATCTTGAGGAGCGCGCCCAAATCGATGCCTTGATGCAGGCTGCGCGCCGCTCTGGTCAAGCCAGTGGCCAAATCAGCGCTGCGGATAGTGATGCCGCTAACGATGCCGCTAACGATGCCGCTAACGATGCCGATAACGCTGCCGACGACGCTGCCGATAACGCTGCCGATAACGCTGCCAGCAACGACGCTGGCAAAGAGGTTGAAAAAGTCCGGCGTGCAGTGCAAGCCCTGGCCGATGGCACCGAAGAATTTGCCGCGCGCCGCATGAACCAAAGTGTGCGCTCCGCCCTGAAGGGCAAAACCCTGGATCAAGTTGTTTAATTTTTTTGGATTGAGAAAAAGCCATGCCGCAAATCGTCGTTTTACCGCACGCTGTGTTATGCCCGCAAGGTGCCGTATTGGAAGCAAAAGCCGGGCAATCGGTTTGCGATGTCTTGCTAGCCAACGATATTGCCATCGAGCACGCTTGCGAACAGTCGTGCGCCTGCACCACCTGCCATGTGTTGGTGCGCGAGGGTTTTGCTTCCTTGAATGCATCGGAAGAAGATGAAGACGATTTGCTCGATAAAGCCTGGGGTTTGGAAGCTTGTTCTCGGCTCTCGTGCCAGGCCATGGTGGCGCAAACCAATCTGGTGTTGGAAATACCCAAATACACGATTAACCATGCCAGCGAACATCATTGATCGGAGTCATTATGACCATTATGAAATGGATTGATATTTTGCCGATTGCCGAGGCCTTGTATGATAAACATGGCGATATCGACCCGTTGACGCTACGCTTTACCGATTTGCACCGCTGGGTGTGTGAATTGGAAGGCTTTGACGATGAACCGAATCACTCGAATGAAAAAATTCTCGAAGCGATTCAGGCGGCGTGGATAGATGAAGCGCGATGAAGTATCAAGCCAAAGCTGCCGCCAAAGCTGATCAAGCCAAGTCTGCTCATGCCAAACCCGGCTCGCATGCCGATGCCGGCTTGATGCCGGAAATTCGGCCCGGTCAGTCTTTGGAACTATTAAAAGAACTGCATATCCTGACCCGCGACGGCAAGATGAATCAGGACAGTCGGCGCAAACTCAAACAAGTGTATCACCTGGTGCAATTTATCGAACCCTTGTTGCAACAAGTGATGGATCAACGCGGCAAATTAATGTTGGTCGATCATGGTGCCGGTAAATCGTATTTAGGCTTTATTCTCTACGATTTGTTTTGCAAAGCTCTGGCCGAAAAAAGTGAGCATGCGCCCGCCCAGGTGGTGGGTATTGAAACCCGCGCTGAATTGGTTGAAAAGTCGCAGCAACTGGCCAGCCGACTGGGTTTTTCCGGCATGTCATTTTTACCGCTCTCAGTGGCCGATTCGATGCAATCCAATGCCTTGCCGGCGCAAGTGGATGTAGTGACCGCGCTGCATGCCTGCAACACGGCCACCGATGACGCCATTGCCTTTGCGCTGCAAAAGAAAGCACAATTCATGGTGTTGGTGCCCTGTTGCCAGGCCGAAGTGGCCAGTGTGCTGCGCAAAAACAAAGGCAATGCGCTGGCCAACCCACTCACCGAATTGTGGCGTCA
>CAMBDR010000582.1 GCA_945864765.1 Janthinobacterium lividum
CCCGTGTTATGAAAGAATATGAATGAGGCTGAACTTTCTCATTGACAAGATGACGCAAGGCAAGATACAATTATTTCCGTACTGCAAAACAACGTGCAACTAGCACAACGCCTGATGCGCGCCCTACAGAATCTGAAATGTTACTTTTATAAGGACGAATCGAATGCAAGAATTATCCGTAGTTGAAGTTGCACAAGTTGCTGGTGGTGGCGGTCTGATTATTGTCTATCGTGACATTAAACCGCAAAATTAATAAGTACGTGAATGCAAGACCATCCGGTAGTCGCCAATCCTGGGACTGCCGGATTTTTCTGTCTGCGAGTTGATGTCGGGACACCCACGATACCCATTGATTCTTCAATACCTTTACTCCACCCCACCCAGCGAAGCCTCAATCTGCGCCTGCAACTCTTCCTTCGACGGCAAATAAAGTTGATACTTGGCCGCGTAAATATTGGCATCGGCTGGCAGTGTCAATTCCACCAAAGCATCATTTTTGCGATGGCACAGCACGATGCCGATGGTGGGCGCTTCGTCTTCGGTTTTCACGAATCGATCAAAATAATTGACATACATTTGCATCTGCCCCAAATCCTGATGCGTCAATTTGTCGCGCTTGAGGTCAATTAATACGTAGCATTTAAGCAAGCGATTGTAAAACACCAAATCGACATAAAAATGATCGTCGTCGAAAGTGAAGCGTTTTTGCCTTGCCTCAAACAAAAAGCCCTTGCCCAGTTCCAGTAAAAACTGTTCCAGACGGCTGATGATGGCGCTTTCCAATTCATGTTCGGAATAACTCGGGCTTTCCGGCAAATCCAAAAATTCCAACACATACGGGTTTTTTATGATGTCTTGCACTCGGGTAATGATCTGACCTTGCTGCGCCAGTGCGGCAATTTGCGCTTTGTCGCGTGATAATGCCAATCTTTCAAATAATGATGAATCAATTTGCCGTTTTAATTCACGCACGCCCCAACTATTAACTTGGGCTTCAATTTCATAAAAGCGGCGCTCATTTTCATTATCGATATTTATTAATTGTACATAATGCGACCAACCCAATTTAAAATGTGCTTGGAGGGTGGCGGTTTTATCTTTGAAAGATTGGTCAGACAGTGTCTGACCAATCTTTTGCCAAGCCAGATAAAATTGGCGGCATTGTTTTAAATTGGTAATGGAGGCACCTTTTATATTTCGCATACTTAATTCATGCGCTAATGAAGGAATTAATTGCTTGCCATATAATTCAGCCCTGGCCGCATTGCCCTGTTCAAATTCCACAATATGCCAGCCAAACAACCAATTGCGCACCACCAGCGCAATATCTACCGAGCGCGCCGCCTGCTGTTGCAAGGCGCGGTGCGTATCGGCCAGTGTGCGTAGTAAATGGTTGAATTCTTCCGGATTTTTGCTTGGGGTAGTCATGGTTTTTGCCTCTGCTGTTTGCGCGCCCTTGCGCATCCCTCATGATAATCGAAAAAAGGGCGTTGGCAGGTCAATGCCACGGCCCTGCTTGGCGATTTATTCCGCTTAAGTTGGCTGTCCCGTGCTGTGCCGTGCTGTGCTACGGAATTTGTGCAAGAGGTGCTTGCACAATTGTCCTGCAGAAAGAAGATTCAGCAGACACTGTCTGTTGAATCTTTTTATGGGTCAGGTAAACGCTACGACATTATAAAAAAGTTATTAATTTAATATAATTAAATAGGATAAGCCCCCCATTTCAAATATTATCGGAGTATATCGGATTTGCCTTTAAAAGATTGGTCAGACAGTGTCTGACCAATCTTTTGCCAAACCAAATAACATTTTCAGGGCACCCACGTTTTTAATTTGCCCAGCTTATTTGGCTGTCCCGTGTTCTTCAAAAACGGCGATAACGAAATTCTGATGGTGAGTGTAAATTAGGGAAAGTGTCCGGAAAATTGCTACGGTTTTTGCCCCCGGTTTTTATACCAAACCCAGCAACAATTTTTTCACCGGTGCTGGCAAAGCCGCGCGCGCCACGTCGGCCAAATCCAGCCACTGGTACTCAATTTGCCCGGCCAGCACCTGGCGCTGGCTCATGTGTACCAAATACGGCTGTATCGCCAGCTTAAAGTGAGTAAAACCATGGCTGATCGGCTCCAGGGCGCTCACCGAAGCAACGCTGCCAAAGGGCAGCAATACCCGCTCCACCTGTTCCTGCGCAAAACTGGCCGCTTCGCTTTGCTGCCCATTCAATTCCGGCAGCGATAATAAACCGGCCCAAATTCCCAGCGCGGGCCGCTGCAGCAGCAATACTTGGCCCTGATGCACAGCCACCAGCATGCTGCAAAATTTTTGCGGCACGGCTTTTTTGGGTTTGCGCATAGGTAGCGCGGCTACCTGATCCTGCGCCAGCGCCACGCAACGCGCCTGCAAGGGGCAGCGCGCGCACGCGGGTTTGCTGCGGGTGCAAATGGTGGCACCCAAATCCATTAAACCCTGGGTGTAACTTTGAATCCCCTCATCACGCGGCAACAAAGCTTGCGCATGCCGCCAAAGCCGCTCTTCCACCGGTTTTAAGCCGGGAAACTCGGTCACGCCAAAGACTCGCGCAAACACGCGCTTGACGTTGCCATCCATAATCGCCGCCCTGGCACCAAAGCCAAACGCCGCAATCGCGGCGGCGGTGGAGCGTCCGATGCCGGGTAATTCGGCCAATTGAGCCGGGTCAGCCGGAAATTGCCCGCCATGCTGTGCCACCACCACTTGCGCGCAGCGCTGCAGGTTGCGCGCCCTGGTGTAGTAACCCAAACCGGCCCAGTGCGCCATCACATCCCCCACTGGTGCTTGCGCCAGATCGGCCAGCGTGGGAAAGCGCTGCAAAAAGCGCTGGTAATAGGGGATAACGGTTGCCACCTGGGTTTGTTGCAACATGATTTCGGATAGCCAAATCCGGTAGGCATCATTCGTGTTTTGCCACGGCAAGGCATGCCGCCCGTGTTGTCGCTGCCAAGCAATAATGTCGGCAGAAAAACTCGGGTCGGCTGCTTCAGGCAGGGTTGAATCAGCAGCGATGCGCTTCAAAGCTCAATCGGCGGAATGTTCAGGCTATCACCATCGCCGCCACCAACAGCGCCATCCGGGTTGGCCAGGGTCGCATTCAAGGCGGCGCGCAAATCGCTTTCCAGCTCGGCCAATGCGTGCTTTTGTTGATTCAACTTGGTTTGCATTTCTTCAAAAGTTGAAATTTTTTCTTCCAGGCTGTCGGTTGCCACATGCACCCGCTGAATCGATACCATGCGGTTTTTTAACTGCTCTTTATGCTCGCGAATTTGCGCTTCCAGCGGGGCCATGATCACTTTTAACCACGCTTCCACATCGCGGTTGGCTTGCACAAAACTTTGCTTGATGATCGATGCCATCGAATCGAAAAACATCAACAAGGTTTTGCGCGATGTCATCACCGCCGTGGTGGTGCCAAATTTGGTTTGATACGCGGTTTCTACCTTGCTCACTTCTTGCCGATATTTATCCAGATTAAACGCCATCGGTTGCGATAAGGCCAAACCGTGCTCGCTGGAAAACTTGCGATACATGACCGCCATCATTTCGGTAATTTCTTCGGTCTTTTTGTCAGACAAATCAAGATTATGTTTGATATTGTCAAAGAAGGCTTTCACCAGCTTGGCCAAGCCCAGGGAAAAGGTGCTTGATTCCAGTGCATTGCGGGTTTTGCTGATTTCTTCTTTCAAAATATCCATACCCAAGGTGGTGTAGACCTCGGTGGAAAGGCGTGCAAACACCGCGCGGGTGCCTTGTAACTTCAGCAAACTGCTGTCAAATTCCTTCTTCTCGGCGTCAATGCGCTTCATCATGTGTTCAACCACATTCCGGTTTTTGCCGCGTAAGCTCTTGAATTC
>CAMBDR010000583.1 GCA_945864765.1 Janthinobacterium lividum
TCTCCACCTTTCGGGTCGGAATGCAAGCCCAGGCGGCCTTGGTATCCTGCTGCGAAGCTGGTCACCACGCCGATATCAATCATCGCTGGTAATAGACTTGGTCGCCGTTGCGCCAGGTTTTCCCTTAATACCATACCAGGTGCGCCAGCTAAAAAACAAATGAATGACGCGTCAATCGAATGATCGGGCAAGTAATGATATTTTTCAACCAGTAAAATCATGGCGATGGGCAATTTTTGATGATGATTGTCGCGCGCAATAATGCAATAGGTTCGCGGTCGTTGTTTCGCCCAATGTGCCGCTTTGACCAGAATGTGACTGCCATCAACAATGCTGGCCCAATCCCAGTTCCGGTCAGGTCGTGTTGTGTCCTGTGAGATGTGAGTTTGAACCCGTTCATCCCATAGTTTGGCATGTTCCTTGGTGGCTTCAAGTATTTCCACTTGTTGGAATAGCCCAGCTTCATGTATGAAAATTGATTTTATAAATTCCGGTTTTGTATTAGCCATTTAAGATATCCAGCAGCAGGGGGTATTGGGGTTTTGGTATTTACACTGGTTTATTTACACTGGTTTATTCAGAATAATAACCGATCCACCTGTTGAGTTTGCATTTTCTGCTAGAATTCTCCACCGCTGTCACTTTTAGGAGAAGAGCATGTCTGGCTTATCATTCGAGTTTTCATTCAAACCCCCGCAGCAGCAACCTGAGCTTGACGAGTTGCCGATGCATATTTTATTGATGGATAACTTTAGCGGCCATCGTTCAAAATTGGCACTGACTGAACGAACTTTCTCCACCGTTGATATCGATAATTTCGATCAAGTCATGGCGCGCCACGCGAGCGTGCTCGATCTGGATTTATCCGGCACCCAGATCCGCCTGCAATTTCGCAATCTCGACGATTTTTTACCCGATGCGCTGTATCGCAATGTGCCGCTGTTTGCTGCGCTACGCGAACAATTGAAAAAAGATTTGCCCGCCCGGCTACCTGCGGCAGCGGCCGCCCCCGCACCTGCTGCGGACAACAGCGACAACCCATTTCAAGCACTGCTGAGGGGCGATGCTAAATTGGCGGCACCGCCAGCGCGGGGCTTTGATGCCATGATCAAACAAATGCTTGCGCCTCATCTTACTCCCGTCACCGAAACCCACTCGCCCGAACTGGCCATGTTACAAGATGCCGCGTGCAGCCTGTTGATGCGCGCGATTTTGCAGCACCCTGATTTTCAGGCGCTTGAATCAGCCTGGCGCGGCGTGCATTTTATGCTCACCCAATTGGAATTGGATCACAATCTGCGCCTGTTCTTGCTCGATGTCAGCCGTGCAGAATTGGCCGCCGACTGTGCTGCCAACAGTGCGCAATTGGAGCGTAGCGCCAGTTTTCAACTGCTGGCCGAGCGTTGGCAGCGCGCCGCCAGCCCCATCCCGTGGTCGATGTTGGTGGCGGCCTTTGAATTCGATGCCAGCGAGGCCGACGTTGCCCTGTTAGCCGCTATGGGCGCGATTGCCAAACATGTGAATGCCCCCTTGCTGGCCACTGCCGCCAGCAGCGTGGTCGGCTGCACCAGCTACCTTGAACAGAGTGAACCGCGCGATTGGCTGGCCGACACTGAGCAACAGGCGCGCTGGACGGCGCTTGGCAAGAGTGCACAAGCGCCTTGGCTGGGCTTGGTGATGCAACGCATGTTGCTGCGCCTGCCGTATGGTGCCAATACCGACCGGGTGGAAGCATTCAAGTTTGAAGAAATCGATGGCGTGCCGCTCCCACAGCAATTTTTGTGGGGCAGCGGCGCGTTGGCGGTGGCGGCCTTGCTGGCACAAAGTTTTCTGGAAGACGGTTGGGATATGGAACCAGGCAGCCTGCGTGATATTGGCCAATTGCCTGCCTACAGTTACAAAGTGCAGGGCGAATCGATATTACAGCCCTGTGCCGAAAGCGCCTTGCTGGAACGCGCCGCCGATGTCGGCATTGCCAGCGGCCTGATGCCTTTGCAGGGGTTTAAAAACAAAAATGCGGTGCGCCTGTTGTGCATGCAATCGTTGGCGCGTACTGAATTGGCGGGGCGCTGGTAGTTTTTCTTGGACATTCTTTTTAAAGCACAATCATGGAAACTTTTGGTGAGCGACTCAAGGCCGAACGGCACCGCTTAAATCTTACGCAAGAGCGCATGGCTGAAGTGGGTGGCGTGCGCAAAAACACGCAATGCCTGTACGAATCAGGGGGCAATGTGCCGGATGCAGAGTACTTGCAACGTCTGGCGGATATTGGCCTGGATATTATTTTCCTGTTTTATGGTGAACGCACCCGGATCGCCCTGGGGCCAACCGAACAAGCTTTATTCGCGATGTATGAGTCTTACTCGCCATCTGTGCGTGCGATGTTGTTTGCCTGTATTAGCATGCTGCACCACACTTTCCAGGCACACAGCGCTTGTGTGGATGAAGCCAAGATGATGCAGGCCGCCCAGTTTGTCAAGACTTTTCTGGCTATGGTGGATGAGCCAAAACCGAAATTAATCGCCAAGGTGCGCAAACCGAGGGTGGCACGGCCGCGCCCACCCTCATCTGAGTGATAAAAAGAGGTAAAAAAAGCGTGGCATGCCACGCTTTTTTCATACCCACGACGATTTCAGGATTCAGGATTCAAAATTATTCGAAACCAACCTCGCCCGAACCCGATTTGTTGATATTGCGTTGCGTCGGCTGACCATGCACCGTCACATCGCCACTGCCATGCATGCTCACGGTAATGGCTTTTTTGGCATAAACCAGGGTATCGCCCGAACCATTCATGGTGATATTCACGGTGTCGGCATGTAAGCCTTCGGCATCAATATCGCCCGAGCCATTCATCCGGGCGGTCAGGCTTTCGGTATCGCCCTTGGCATTCACATCGCCTGTGCCGAGTAATTCCAATTCAATCGTCTTGCTCTTGCTATGCCCCAAATCAACATTGCCACTCCCTTTTAAATGGGCACTGATGTTTTGATATTCACCGTTAAAGCTTAAATCGCCCGAACCATTGACCGCAATTTGCATCTTGTCACCTTTAAAGCCCTGAATATCGGCGTCGCCACTACCATTGAGGGTGATTTTTTGCAAGTTGGGCAGAATGACTTCAATCTCATTGTGTTTGCTATTCCAATTGAAACCATCCAGCGTAATGCTTAACACATTGCCCTTGACTTCGGTGCGCAGTTTGCTCAAGCTGCGTTGATCGCCTTTGACCGTCATGCCGGGTACATCGCCGCGTTTGATCACCACATCGGCCGAACCGGTCATTTCAATTTCATTCACCGCACTGGTCACGCTGCGGTTTTCGGTTTTCACCGTGCGATCAATCGATTTGACGGATTTGATGACGTGATGCTCATCGGCTTTGATGAAGTTGTAAAATCCTGCTGTCATGATGACAGCGATCAGGGTCATGGCTGCGCCAATTTTTGCCAGGGTTTTCATAGGTGTCGCTCCGTTTTCGAATCAGGTTATAGTATATTGGGTTCAGTGTGATCAGGCGTTCATTAAGCGTTCATTAAGCGTTCATTAAGCGTTCTTTAAGCGTTTTTTAGAATTTCGTAGTTCATGATGGCGTAGCGCTTGAGGCCCAGGGCGCTGTACTTGGCGATCACCAGATTCATCAAAAATAACAGGATGCCAAAGATTATCATGGTAATGCCTTTCCATGCGGATGGCGTGCGATCTTCTTTGTTGATGATGAAATTGATGACTTTTTTGTCCGGGGTGCTGAGTTTTTCATCTTCTTCAACCGTGATATTGGTGCCATTGACGTGAATTTCATCATTGTCACCGACGGAAATATTGTGATGCTTGCTGTGGCCATGATGGTTAATCGTGACTTGACCCACACCCGAGA
>CAMBDR010000584.1 GCA_945864765.1 Janthinobacterium lividum
ATTTCACCACGCAAAGAATAAGTCCGAACATCGGTGATTTTAACATCAATTAATTGACCGATTAATCGTAATGGATTCGGCCCTGCATCAAAATTCACCACACGGTTGTTTTCATTGCGTCCTTGTAACTCATTAGGGTCGCGTTTGGACGGGCCTTCGACCAAAATGCGCTGCGTCATGCCTAATTGCGAGTGGCTAATGGCTTGAATATTGGCATTGATTTTTGCCTGCAAGCGTTGTAAGCGTGCCAATTTCACTTCGGCCGGGGTATCGTCAGCCAAGTTGGCGGCGGGGGTGCCGGGGCGGGGGCTGAACACAAAGCTGTAACTGTTATCAAAACCAATATCATCGATCAGTTTCATCATCGCTTCAAAATCGGCCTCGGTTTCACCGGGAAAGCCGACAATAAAGTCGGACGAAACGGTAATATCGGGCCGCACCTGGCGCAGGCGGCGAATAATCGATTTATATTCCAGCGAGGTATAACCGCGCTTCATGGCGGCCAGCACTTTGTCCGAGCCATGTTGGGCCGGCAAATAGAGATGATTGGCCAGTTTGGGAATATTGGCGTAGGCATCAATCAGGCGTTGGGTGAATTCTTTCGGGTGGCTGGTAACAAAGCGGATGCGCTCAATGCCGGGAATCTCGGCCACGTATTCAATCAAGAGCGCAAAATCGGCAATTTCGGGCGTGCCATCGACATCACCATCCGCATCACCATCAACCGCCGTGCGCGACATTTCCCCCCGGTAGGCGTTGACATTTTGCCCGAGTAAGGTGATTTCTTTGACACCTTGCTGGGCCAAACCGGCCACTTCGGCCAACACATCGTCAAAGCGGCGCGAGACTTCTTCGCCACGGGTATAAGGCACCACGCAATAACTACAGTATTTGCTACAACCTTCCATAATCGACACAAAAGCGCTGGCACCGCTGACCTTGGCGGGCGGCAAGTGGTCGAATTTTTCGATTTCGGGAAAGCTGATATCGATTTGCGGCAGGCCGCTGTGGCGTCGCCCTTCCAGCAAGGCGGGCAAGCGGTGCAGGGTTTGCGGGCCGAATACCAAATCCACATAGGGTGCGCGTTTAACGATGGCCTCGCCTTCTTGCGAAGCCACGCAACCGCCCACGCCAATCAATAGATCGGGGTTTTTGCGCTTTAATTCGCGGAAGCGGCCCAGATCGGAAAACACTTTTTCCTGCGCTTTTTCGCGCACCGAGCAGGTGTTGAGCAAAATCAGATCGGCGTCTTCGGCGCGATCACAACGCGTCATATCGTCGGACAGTTCCAGCACATCGGCCATTTTGTCCGAGTCATACTCGTTCATCTGGCAGCCAAAGGTTTTAATGAATACTTTTTTTTGCATGGGGTTCATCATGGTTGATTATTGTTTTGATTGTTTGGTATAGGGCGCGGCTGCGGTTTGGGTGTGGGCGTGGCGTTGGCGTTCGGGTTGGGCGTGAGAATTTCTTCTGGCGATAAAATCCAGATTTGGTTTATATCACCATAGTGGTTTTCAGTATAGTTGACGATGTATTGCTCGTCATGAAGACTACTCAGGTGTTGAAAATGATTGTTCGCATCGCGAATGCGCGCGCCTGCCGCCAAAAAACGGGGTTTGCCGTTAATAATCAAATCCGGCGGATCACGCGGAACCATGGTGCCGCGTTTTACATTGACCGGGAATAAGCGTTCGCTGGAAGCATGGGCCAGCAAACTGAGGCTAGCCAAGGGCATGGCTAACAGCGCGGCCAACAAGAGTGCAGGCAGATAAGATCGTTGAAACAGGTGAAATAGTTGCTTGTGCATAACATTCTCAGGAAAACGGTGGTTGCTCATTTTAAGCGATTTTATGAGTGCAGTAGTGTAGCGCAAATTTTTATATTTTGCCAAAGAATTGGCTGGCAGCAGATTAATGCGATAGCGTTTTGTCGCCAAGCAGCCAATATTTTAGCGCAACCCTTGACTTTGTAAGGTTCGTTCCTAAAGTGAAGAATAAGGTCTATAATAATCGCAATCTATTTGTTTACAGCAGGAGGGTGTGATGCCTATTAGTGCAGTTTCATCATCGTCGTCAAGTGCAGCGCTGGAAGTGGTACGTCGAGCGGAGCGTGAGCGGGAAAAACAGCCAACCAGTTCACAGCAAACTTTGCGTGAATTGCAAGTTGGCGCGCAGCAACAAGTCAAGCAAGAGACCAATTTGCAAAATACGCAACGGGTTCAAGAAACCCAGCAATCGCAGCGTAGCCAGCAAAGCCGGGAATCGGTGCAAGTACAACAACAGCAGCGGGTCACCGCGCAAAGACCGCAGCAACAGCAGTTTGAGCGGGTACAGCAAACGCGGCAAGTGCTCAATACCGATGCCAATGCCGGTTTGGCGCGCGCCCGTCAATTGCAAGAAAGTGCTCTGCAAACCCAGCAAACGCGTGAGGCCCCCAAGCAGGCACAGGCACGTCAGGTGGCCAGCACCACCGAAGCGCAACAAACCCAGGCGCGTGATACCGGGCAGCGGGTTGAGCAAGCCAGTAATGCGCAGCGGCAGCAGCAGGTCACGGCGCAGCGCGAGGTTCGGCAACAAGATGAAGCCCGGCTTTCCAGTCGGGCTTCGATTGGGAATAACATTAATACCACCGCCTAATTATCCAAGTGGTAATCCGGGCAACAATTAGGCTGAAGGCGGTGCCGAGGGCAACATCCCCGGCATTGCCTCAACAAAAAAGTCGGCTTGCAGGGTTGCGCCGGGCTGCACATCATATTGCGCAAAGTCGCGCACGCCAGCGGCCATCAACACTTCATCATCAATAAAAAACTTACCAGTCCAGTCGCGTGCCGATTGGGTCAAAATCCAATGCGCGGCGTCGGCCATGATTTCTGGCTTGCGCGAGGCCGCCATCATGGCCGCGCCGCCAATTTCATTGGCTACCGCAGCGGTGGCAATGGTGGTGCGCGGCCAGAGTGAATTAATCGCCACGCCCCGGTCTTTAAACTCGGCGGCCATGGCCATGGTGTATAAACTCATCGTATATTTGGCGGCGGCGTAAGAGGCCCAGTTGGCAAACCATTTGGGGTCGGCAATCAAGGGCGGTGACATGGTTAAAATATGCGGATTGGCAGCCTTTAATAAATGCGGCAGGCAAGCTTGCGAACAAACAAAGGTGCCGCGTCCATTCACGCCGTGGATCAAGTCGTAGCGTTTCATCGGCGTATCCAGCGTGCCCGTTAAGCGGATGGCGCTGGCATTGTTGACTAAAATATCAATCCCACCAAAGCGCGCCACGGTTTCGGCTACGGCTTCCTGCACCCGGTTTTCATCGCGAATATCCACCAATAAGGGCAGGGCTTTGCCGCCTGCCGCTTCGATGGCGGCGGCGGCGGTATGGATAGTGCCTTCCAGGCGCGGATTGGCGTCGGCGGTTTTGGCGGCGATGGCAATATTGGCCCCGTCACGCGCGGCGCGCAAGGCAATGGCCAGACCAATCCCACGGCTGCCCCCGGAAATAAAAATGGTTTTTCCTGCCAGACTCATGATGCATCCTTTGTAAAAATGAATTTTCGATTATGGCATACAAAGCCGGGCTGACTGGCAAACAAATCGCCACATTCTTGTTTGGAAAGCCATTGGCGCAGATTTGCGACATTTCTTCAATTTGACACTGTTGTTTTACAGAATGTATGTTGATGCAAGCTTACATTGCAACTCGGCAACTTGGGTTTTTAGACCGCTCAACCAGGCATCAATCCGATGTCAATGCAGACGAAAGCCCCACTATTCTTAAGGGGCATACCTTGACAAACGCCAAAATTCTGTGAGAATGATTGCAAAGCAAATATCCCTGAATCAATATACTTTGTGAGGCTTTATGAAAATACGCC
>CAMBDR010000585.1 GCA_945864765.1 Janthinobacterium lividum
AGCGGGTGGTTCAGGGCGGAAGGTGAAAATGACATGGTATTTTTCAGAGCCGGCAGAATCGAAGCCGCTAATTTACCAGAAAACGCGCTGCTACGCTTGTTTACGCTGCATTGCAGCATTTGCGCTGGCGAAAGAGGCTGCCGCAAAAGACCACCACCGGTAGCGTACGCAATTCCCCTCCCCAGGAGGGGTGCCCGAAGGGCGGGGTGGTTGCCTTGCGCCGCTGATTCACAGTTAGTCGTTGCTCAACCAAACCACCCCGTCAGGCTTCGCCTGCCACCCCTCCAGCGGAGGGGAATAACCCCACCACCCGTAGCGTGCGCAATTCCCCTCCCCTGAGGCGGTCG
This sequence comes from Janthinobacterium lividum, assembly GCA_945864765.1. Taxonomy (GTDB): domain Bacteria; phylum Pseudomonadota; class Gammaproteobacteria; order Burkholderiales; family Burkholderiaceae_D; genus CAMBDR01. Next base: position 348 of record CAMBDR010000585.1, read on the forward strand.
CGAAAGCCTGTACCAATCCTGTTCGGGCTTGACCAGTTCTAATCGGCTTGGGTAGCCGCTTCAGGGTAGAGTTCTGGCAACAGAAATTGCAGCGCATCGAGCGGTAAGCCAAAACGCACCGGGCCAAGCGCGGAATCGGTCTGTAGCAACCCTGCTGCCAACAAGCGCGACAATAAACTGCGGGCCGTGCGTTCGCCCAAACCCGTCATTTGCGCAAATTCGCCACGAGTGAGCGGGCCAGCGGCAAAAACATGGTACAGCGGCAAGATAGCCTCTTGCCGATACGCCTTATCCTCGGCAGCGCGAAAGGTAATCAACGCGCTGATGCGCCGTTTCATGTCATCCAATGCCAGCATTCGGGTCATGAAATTGACTTGATCAAGACAGATATCGAGAAAGAAATCAACCCACTCCAATAAACCCGCCGTACTTAAATTGCCACGGCCATCATAGTCATTGCGACGCGGCAAGTCCGCATTGTGTAAGCGCGCATAGTAATCGTTCACTGCACGGGCCAAACCGCGATTGGGCGACCAAAGCCCTTGCGATAACGACCACAAAGCCATATGACTTTGCAAGCGTATCGCGCGGCCGTTGCCATCGCGAAAAGGGTGTACCCAAGCCGCACGATGGTGCAAACATGCCACCACGATGGGTAAGCTTTCAACAGGCCAAGGCTTGCCATACACTTGATCCAAACGCGCCAGAAAGCGCGGTAAAGAAGCAGCACTCGGGGGTAGATGGTGGCCAACGGCCACGTCGTCGGTGCGAAATGCACCGGGTACAATGCAATGCCCATCTTCGGTGGTGCGTTCCGGTATGTCCAGCCGCATATACAAAGCCTGATGTGCATTGGCCAAAAACGTGCTGCATAAGGGGTTAACTTGTGATTGTGATTGCGATTGCGATTGTGATTGTGATTTTTCCAGTGCCCGTTCCGCATCAATATGCGCCAAGGCCAACCTTTGTAAGCGTGCGATATCAGGCCGATCAGAAAATTGTTGTTTCAATGCGCGTTCAATATGCCGTGGATGGGTGCCCTGCCCTTCGATCCGATTGCTATAGTAAGAATTCATTGAACGCACCAAGTCCCCTACCCCCGCCAAGGTTGCCGCATGCGCTGCACGCCGCAACTGGTCGCTGGCGCGCACGATGTTTTCCGCTTTCAATAGCAAAGCCGGAGGGAATGAGGTGGGCCACAAAGGTTCAAACTGGTGCGGTGAATTGTACATGATTTGCCGACTTTCTTGCCGTCTTATTTTAAGACGTAAGCAATTGATATTTATCGCTATTTTAAACGAAAAAAATCAAAATGAATAGCTTATTTTGCCGACTTTTTTACCGCTCTGCTTTTATATCGATTTGCAACATTTCAAGGTAAAGCTGTTCTACCTTGGCTCTGGCCCACGGGGTTTTGCGCAAAAATTTAAGGCTGGATGGGATGCTGGGGTCGCTTGTGAAGCATTTGATGTTAATCCGCACGGCCAATTGCTGCCAGCCATAATAGCCGTGCAATTGGTTTAACATGGCTTCCAGCGTGACGCCATGCAAGGCCTGGGCGGGGTTGGTGGGGTTGGCGGGGTTGGTTGGCTTCATTGGCTTCATCTGACTCATGATGGCTTCAAGTATTTGATAATGTCTTGCCCGGTACCGGGTGACCAAACAAAAAGCCCTGATACGCCTGACAACCATGCGAGGCCAGAAATTGACACTGGAACTCGGTTTCCACACCCTCGGCAATCACATTCAAATTCAAACCCAAACCCATATTGATGATGGCCTTGGCGATGGTTTCATCTTTGGCCACGCCAGGCAGATTGCAGACGAAGGATTTGTCGATCTTGATTTGATCCAGCGGCAACTGCGCCAGATACGAGAGCGAAGAATAACCGATACCAAAATCATCCATCGCGAATTGCACCCCCATTTGTTTCACCGCCTGCATTTTTTTAATCGCGTCGGCGACATCTTCCAGCACCATGCTTTCGGTTAATTCCAATTTCAGGCGGGTCGGGTTAATGCCATACCCTTGCAGCACGGTGCGAATCTGCGCCACAAAATCGGGTTGGCGAAATTGCCTGGCACTGACGTTGACCGCCAGTTGTAAATGGCGCTTGTGCGGGTCGCGCTCCCAGGCTTTGAGCTGGGCGCAAGCCGCATCCAACACCCAGCGCCCGAGCGGTAAAATCAAGCCCGTGTCTTCGGCCAGCGGGATAAAGTCATCCGGCTGCAACAAGCCATATTGCGGGTGCTCCCAGCGCAACAAAGCTTCCATCCCCACCACCACCCGCGCCGCATTCACCTGGGACTGGTAGTACAGCCGTAATTGCCCGAGCGGCACTGCCAGGCGCAAATCGGATTCCATCAGGTTGCGTTGCTCCAGTTCGGCTTGCATCCGTGGGTCAAAAAACTGCAAGCGGTCGCGCCCACGGCCCTTGGCCTGGTAGAGCGCCAGATCGGCGTGTTTGAGCAGCGTGACGGCGGTATCATGGCCCTGAAACAAACTCACGCCGATACTGGTTTTGCAATAGTATTCCACCCCATTGAGGGCAAATGGTTCAGCCAGCGAGATGCGCAGTTTTTCGCCCAGTTGCGAGGCTTGCTGCGCTGCGCCTTCGGCGGTGTCGCCCAGCTCGCTCATCAAAATCACAAACTCGTCCCCCCCCTGGCGCGCCACGGTGTCATTCAGGCGCACCGCGTCCAGCAGGCGTTGCGATACGGCCGTCAACAGTAAATCGCCCACATCGTGGCCGCGTGAATCGTTGAGTTGCTTGAAATGGTCCAGATCGATAAAAAACACCGCGCCGTACTGTTGGCTGCGCGCCGCTGTGGCAATCGCCTGATCCAGCCGGTCTTGCAGCAAGCGGCGGTTGGGCAACTTGGTGAGCACGTCATAATAAGCCAGCCGATGAATCTCGGCGGCCGCCGCCTTGCTCTGGCTAATATCGGCAAAGCTGCCTACATAGTGGGTCAGCTCATTATCCGCCGAATACACGGCGGTAACGGTGAGCAGCTCCGGATAGATTTCGCCATTCTTGCGCTTGTCCCACACTTCGCCCTGCCAAAAGCCGTTGGCCCGCAGATCATCCCACTTTTTCTGATAAAACGCCGCGTCATGCCGCCCCGAGCGCAAAAAGGCCGGGGTCTTGCCGATCACTTCCTCGGCGCTATAGCCGGTGAGCTTGGTAAAAGCGCCGTTGACGCGCAAAATAACGTGGGATGAATCGGTGATCATGATGCCGTTTTCGCTGGAAAACGCCACCGCAGCGATGCGCAATTCGGTCTCGGCCTGGCGGCGCGCGGTAATATCGGTCAAGGCAACCCAGATGCCCATGCCGCCCTTACCATCCCTTTGCACCGACCAATCCAGTTGCGCCTGCAGCACCGTATCATCGCTACGCCACAGCGACAGCTCCAGCCGACCTTTACCGCCCTGATTTTTCATGTCCGCAAACTGCTGCCGCCAGCGCAACTGGTCTTGCGGGGTCACCAGGCTGTTGAAGTGGCGGTTGAGCAAATGCCGC
>CAMBDR010000586.1 GCA_945864765.1 Janthinobacterium lividum
CGTATTGAGCGCCACACCAGGCCCACTAACCAACAGCCCAACAGCCCAACCTTTGAATTTCCATCGCCAAATCACAACAAACACTTGCAGAATTCTGGCATTACCCTACACTGGAAATCCCGATTCCAGAAAAAACCAGCTAAAAGGAGTGATGATGAAAGACAATTTTGACCATGCACTACAGCTCGTATTGGTTCACGAGGGTGGCTTCTCCAACCACCCTCAAGATCCAGGTGGTGCGACCATGAAGGGCGTAACACTGGCGGTTTTCCAGCGTTTTTTTGGCGCAGACAAAGGTGTGGACGATTTACGCAACATCACCAATGATCAACTGGCTCAAGTGTATCGCACTGGCTATTGGGATGTCTGCCAGGGAGATCAACTGCCTGTCGGGGTGGATTATGCCATTTTCGATTTGGCAGTCAATTCCGGGCCGGGGCGTGCGGCCAGGTTTTTGCAATCCGCACTGGGGCTTGCCCCGAGTGGCCCCATTAGCCAAAGCAATATTGACAGCATCGCGGGCCATAGCTCAGTAGCACTCATCAACAGTGTATGTGATCAGCGGCTCGCCTTTTTGCAAAGTTTGAAGACATTTCCAACCTTTGGCAAAGGCTGGACGAGACGGGTTGCCGGTGTTCGGCAACAAGCTCTGGATATGGCCAACAGTGTGGCTGAAACCAACCCGGCACAGCCCCCGGCAGATCAGACGTTTGAGACCGTACGCATGGGCTCAGTGGGCGAATGGGTCAGCAAGCTCCAAACTGCCCTGGAGATTCAGGTTGATGGAAAATTTGGCCCCGGCACCGATGCGGCATTGAGAAAATTCCAGCAAGAGGAAGGCCTTACGGCAGACGGCATTGCCGGGCGCAATACTTATCGTGCGCTTGGATTGCTTGCGTAGTGATTGAATAGCCGGGGCCGGGCCCGGCACGAGTGGCTTTACGATTTCAATTTACCATACAGCTTCTGAAAGCCACTCACCAAAACCAAAACCAGGCCGCCAGCGACCACGCCCGCCAGCATATTGAGCAGCGAAGGCAATATGGCTTCCAACACCACACCACTACCCGCCACGGCAGCAGCGCTCAGGGTGGCGGCTTCAATGAAGTGGTGCGCCACGGGCCATTGATGCGTCAAAATACCACCGCCCACCATAAACATGGCAATGGTGCCTATCACACTCAGCGATTTCATCAGGCGTGGTGCAAACGCCAGCAGCGCATTACCCGTGAATTGACGCAGCCCTTCGGTGCCCGGGTTACCCGGCTTTTGTTTGAGGTAAAGGCCGATGTCATCAAGCTTGACGATCAGGGCGACAAAACCGTAGACGCCCACTGTCATCAAAATGGCAATGGTGCACAGCACCGCAACCTGGGTTGAAAACACAGACCCGGCAACAGCGCCCAGGGTGATGATGATGATTTCACCGCTGAGGACAAAGTCGGTGCGAATCGCGCCCTTGATTTTGTCTTTTTCAAATGCCACCATATCCACTTCGGGATGCAGCAGCGCTTGCATGATCTCGTCCTTATGCGCCTGCTCCTGAGCCGCGCCATGCAAAAATTTATGCGCAACCTTTTCAAATCCTTCATAACACAAATAAGCCCCGCCAATCATCAGCAAGGGCGCAATCGCCCACTGCGCAAATGCACTGAGCAGTAGCGCCAGCGGCACCAGGATCAGTTTATTTTTAAACGAGCCAACGGCCACCGCCCAAACCACCGGCAACTCACGACTGGCATTAACGCCACTCACTTGCTCGGCATTGAGCGCCAGATCATCGCCCAAAACGCCAGCGGTTTTTTTGGCGGCCACCTTGGTCATTACTGCGACATCATCCAGAACGGTCGCGATATCATCAATGAGAGCTAACAGACTGCTTCCGGCCATGGCTTTCTTTCTATGGGAGTTGATAGGAACAGGTTAATTGGATAGAATGAGCAATTATGCCTCAAAAAACATCGCTGCATTATTCGCCACCCGCCACCCGGCCAACTATTATCCGGCTGCAAGTCGGAAAACAACAATCCGGGGCCTGCCACAAATAATTTTTCATTGGCCGGTCAAGGCGGTTGACGGCACCAAGCTCAAAGTCATCGCCAACCTGTACTACCCCGGCTATGCGGCGGACAATACGCAAAGTGCCTGCAAGGACGCCGGCACCGGTGCGACGGTGAAAATGCAAACCGGCACGGGCGCAGCACGCTATACCTCGTTTTCTGGCGGCAAAAACCCGATCTGGAATCAGTACTATCTGGCCGTTGCGCTGGGGCTGGTGGTTGGCGGCATTGCGGCTCATACACCCATCTCAATCATCAACAGTGTATGCGACCAGCGGCTCGCCTTTTTGAAAAGCTTGAATACATTTCCAACCTTTGGCAAAGGCTGGACGAAACGTGTCACCGCTGTTCGTCAACAGGCATTGGATAGGGCAAATGGCGAGGCTGAAACCAAGCCGGTATCCGCCGAGGCAAGTCAGGCCTACGACATAGTACGCTTGGGTTCAGCGGGTGAGTGGGTAAGCAAACTCCAAACTGCCTTGAACATTAAAGTTGACGGCAAATTTGGTCCCGCCACCGAGGCCGCATTGAAAAAATTCCAGGAAGAGAATAATCTTACAATAGATGGCGTTGCCGGGCGCAATACTTACCGTGCACTTGGATTGCTTGAGTAGCATTGTCCGATTCCGAACACCCCCTGTTCAAACCCGACCACGCGGGCCCACGGGCCCACCGCAGCCCTCATCCACGCAACCCTGCTGGACCCTTGATTCCATTCAACTTATTCCAAAACACCCCGCCCACCCGGCGGCTGGCACAACACTTGCTTTAAGCCATGCATCATCCACTCATTCCAGCCCAACCCAATGGACAGCCCAATCAGCCGCAACACGCAAAATCAACGCCTTCGCAAAACGCTGCTCATCAGCGTGGCCTTGTTGGCCGGTTTAGCTTCTGCCGCCTGGGGCATCAATCGCGTGGTTACCCCCGGCGTGCGCGCAGACGAAATCCGCGTAGCGCAAGTGCGCCCCGGCAATATCGCCAATACCGTCAACGCCAGCGGCGTAGTCATCCCCACCCACGAAGAACAATTGCCCAGCCCCATCGCCAGCCGCATCAGTAAAATCCACGCCAAACCGGGGCAACAGGTGGCCAAGGGGGATTTGTTGTTGGAACTGGATGACCAAACCATCGTGCTCACCATCGATAATTTGAAAGAACAAATCGCCCAGCAAGATAACCGCATCCAGGGCTTGGCGCTGGAACTGGAACACGCGCTCAAACAACGCGCCAGCGAAATCGAATTGGCCGAACTCGACTTAAAAAGCGCCCAGGTCAAACTGGCGCGCTATCAAAAAACCGGTTCGCTCGGACTGACTTCGGCAGTGGATTTGCAAGCCGCCGAACTGGTAGTCAACCGCAGCCAAATTCAACTGCGCCAACTGCGCGAATCGATCAGCGACACCCGCCGTAGCACGCAAACCAATATCGAAGGTGCGCGCCTGCAAAAAGGCATCTTCCAAAAGCAATTGGAACAGCAACAACGCTTGCAAGCGCAAACCCGGGTGCGCGCGCCCTTCGCCGGGTTGGTGAGTTGGCTGATCAGTGACGAAGGGGCCAGCGTGGGCAGCGGACAAATGGTGGCCAAGGTGTCGGAACTGCATAACTACCGCATCGAAGCCACGGTGTCTGATTTTTACGCGCGCTACCTTAGCCCCGGCCAGGTGGCGCGCATCGAATACAGCGGCATCAGCCTCTCAGGCAAAGTCCACACCATTTTGCCGGAAATTCAGGGCGGCAGCGTCAAGCTGCTCATTAGCCTGGATCAGCCCAACCACCCGCAATTGCGCGACAAACTGCGGGTCGAGGC
>CAMBDR010000587.1 GCA_945864765.1 Janthinobacterium lividum
GCATAATTGGCGCGGCCCTGGTTGGGGCCGTATAACAGTTGCAGGAAATTTTCGCCATCGGGAAAGTCGGCAATCCAGTTGGTTTCAAACATTTGCACTTGCCCAAGGCGCGAGGCTTTGATGATTTCTGATTTTTTATCGGTCTTAAACACCACCCGCAAGCCAATTTTCTGCAAACTCTTGCGCCAGACTTCATCACGCAAGCGCCCTTCGCTGGCGGTAATGCTGTGCATGGTGAGGGTTAAATTTTTGCCGTCCGGCAGCTTGCGCATGCCGTCACTGTCGCGCCCGCTATAACCATATTTATCCAGCAGGGTATTCGCAAGTTGTGGGTCATAACGCTGATAGCCCCGGTACCCCGGATCAAATCCAACCACATCGGGCGGCAAGGGTGATTGCGCCACCAGCGCCAGGCCGTGCTCCAACTCGCGCAAATCTTCAGCACGGTCGTAAGACATGGAAATCGCCCGGCGCAGCGCAATTTTGTCGGGCGTGTAGCCACCCAGCACCGGGTCGGCCATATTCATCCACATATAATAGGTTTGCAGCGGGGTAAACCGATGCAGTTGCAAATGGCTTAGTTTGGGTTTTAATTGATCGCCCTTCATCACCAAATGCGAGAGCGCTGGCGGCAATTGTTCCAGGCAATCGAATTCGCCCTGCAAAAAACTCAGCAAACGCGTTTGCGGCTCTTCCATGATTTTGATCTCGATGCGCGCCACTCTGGGCAAACGCTGGCCTGCCAACTGGCGGGCAATGGTTTGCGCCGCAGGTTGACCGGTGGGGGCCTGCACGCTATCGCCATTCAAATGGTATTTCGGGTTGGCCAGCAATTCAATTTGATGGCTGCGCTGCCATTGTCCCATTTGATACGGCCCGGTGCCAACCGGGTGAAGGCCAATCTGCTGGCCATATGCGGCAACCACTTCGCGCGCCATGGCGGCGCTGGCCGTGGTGGCCAGGTAATACAGCATATTCGGTTCCGGCGCTTGCAGGCGGATGCGCAAGGTATGGCGGTCCAAGGCTTGCAAACCTGGCACCTCGGTATCGATTTCAAACTTGCCGGATTGGGCACTGTCGCGCAAGGCCTGGTCGCCCAATAATTTGCCTTCAAACATAAACAGCCACGGCGACTTGAGTGTTGGATCGTACAGGCGTTTGATGCTGTACACATAGTCTTGCGCCACCAGCTCGCGCGCTTGCCCCTTGAAGGCCGGGTCGGGCGTGAACAATACGCCGGGTTTCAGGCGGAAGGTGTAAGTCAAGCCCGCTGCGTCAATCTGGGGCAGGGCGGCGGTATTGCCTTGTAGCTTGATTGGGCGCGCCAAATAATCATAATGCAGCAACGGGTCGAACAGGTTTTCATTCAAACTCATACTCACCAGATCCGATGCCGTAGCCGGGTCCAGGCCGCTTTCGCCCCCGGTTAGAAATAGATGCAGGGTGTCCGGCGCGGTGGGGCGCGCGGCATGGCTCAAGCTGCTCGTCAGACACAGACACAGCACCAGGCATGCACGGATGCACCAGAGATGCTTCATTGCAATTGGTTGACCCACACAAAGGCTTGATGCTGCAATTCGTATAAATCTTCAATGCTCAGCTTGAGCGCTTCCATTCGTGTCAAGAGATCGGGGTGGGGGTCAGCCAAATGCTCCAGGTATTCAATCAATTGCAGCAATTCACCATACACCCCTTTGCGCTCCAGTAAGGCCAGCTTCACTTCATTGTAAACCGGAACTTTTTCCAGTACCGCCGCCATCGGAATGCCAAACAAGGTATCCATCAACGACATCAGTCCAACAATAAAACCGATGTCAGCAGCATTGCGGCTATTGGGCAATTGCTTTTTGGCCAGCAGTTCGAGTAATTTGCCACGAGTCGTCGCCAAGGTGAATAAGGCCGCACCGGATGGCTGCTGATCGGGCTTTTCATACAGTAGCACTTGCAACCAGCGCTGTAATTGCGCATGGCCGATGATTTGAATCGCTTGCTTCAAGGAGCCAATCCGCTGGCGCATACCCGCACCGGCAGAATTGACGTGCTTCAGAATATTGATGCCAATCACCGCATCTTGCTTGATCACCTGTTCGATCTTGCTATCGTCGGCATCCTGATTTAATAAATCCAGCGCTTTTAATATCGTCATTTCCGAGGCACTGAATTTGCGGTTATCCTGATAGATCGGCTTGGTATAGAAATGCCCGGAAAAATAATCAAAGCCAATTTGTAGGCAATGTGCTAATTGATCGAATTCTTGCACCTGCTGCGCAAAAAGCTTTTTTTGCCCGGCGCGATAGATGCGTAATTGCTCCAGATTCAAAATTAATACCTGTGGTGGCGGCGGCAAAATGATTTGAATCACTTCAATTTGCGCCACCAGATTGGCATGTTCGCTATCATGAAAGTGCATGTGATTCATGGCGAAACGAAAGCCCATACGGCGCAATTCACTCACGCGCTGCGACAAGGCATCCGGCTCACTAATTTGCTCAGGCAAAATAATAATCGTGTTTTTGATAGGCAGGAATAAAACACTCTCGCTCATTAAAAAGACTTCGCTTGCCGTGACAAAGCCCAGGCCATGGCCAACGATATTTTCAATGCCCGCTTCCGCCGCTTGTTCCAGCGCAACCGCCATATCGGCTGCCTGACGCAATGGGTCCGGGTTGATGCTGCGAAAAACGATTTCATGGCCGACCAGTTTTTGGTTGCGATCCAAAACAGGCTCACGCCCCAGCAAGACTTTAATGCTGGGGGAGGCGTCAAATTCGATATCGATATCAATATTCAGGTCGTCGTTCATAATGGCAGCAGGCTTTGGGCAAACAGGGGGTGTTCATGTAGATTCATTATTGTCTGTTCGTTATTGTACAAAATTTCGGCCCCGCACGCACCCTTGCAAAGACGTTATTGCCAAATACAGCCAAATACAGGCAAATACGCGCAAACTAATTCAGCTTTACGGCAAGAAACGTGTAAACTGAGCGCTTTCGGCTGAATAAATTGTCCCCGTGTCTGCGCCCAACCCTTCAAGCACCGTACCTTCTGCGCCTGTATCGCCACCGATGGCTGGCGCGCGACTCAGTGCGCCGATTGATGTGTTGCGCGTCAGGCAATTGTTTTCCCGGCCCGAGCGCGTGGCTGCTTCAACTTTTTTGCGCCGCGAAGTAGCGCAGCGCATGCATGAGCGGCTGAGTCTGATCAAAATTGCACCGCAACGGGTGCTGGATTTGGGTTGCGGGGAGGGTGCTGATTTGCCTTTGTTACAACAGCGCTTTGGCTCCGCCAGTATGATTGGCCTGGATGCTGCCGCGCCAATGTTGGCATTGCAGCAAGGCGCGAGTTGGCAGCGCTGGTTGAATAAGTTGCGTGGGCACCAAGCTTCGTTGGTGGCGGCGAATTTTGCCCAATTGCCCATCGCTGCGGCGAGTTGTGATGTGCTGTGGTCGAATTTGGCCTTGCATTGGCACCCGCAACCCGACCTGGTGTTGGCAGAATGGCTGCGAGTGTTGCGTTTACACGGATTATTGATGTTTTCCTGCTTTGGCCCCGACACATTTTTGCAACTGCGTGCCGCGATGCAACAGATCGGTATGGATCAGTCGGTTTTGCCCTTCGTCGATTTGCATGATTTCGGTGATATGCTGGTCAATGCGGGTTACGCAACACCGGTGATGGATATGGAAGCGATTACCGTAACCTACCCTACAATGGAGAAAATGCTTGCTGATGTGCGTGCTTTTGGCGGTAATCCATTGCTAAGCCGGCAAAAAAACAGGTGTGGGCGTGGGGCTTGGCAACAATTGCGTGCCGCGTTGGAGGCGCAGCGCAGACCCGATGGACTGCTGCCATTGCGCTTTGA
>CAMBDR010000588.1 GCA_945864765.1 Janthinobacterium lividum
ACCAACGCCCATACCGACGATAGCACCAACGCCGATACCGACGATAGTGCCAACGCCGACACGGACACCGACGCCAACACCAACGCCGACGCCAACGCCAACGCCAACACCGACACCAACACCGACGCCAACACCGACACCGACACCAACACCGACACCAATCCCGACTCCGACCCCGGCCGCCATTTCGGCCTTGGTAGGTTTAACCGGTAGTGACCGTGCTGTGAATTTTTCGGTGCTTACCGATCAAGCTGCGGTCGCTTACTATGTGGCCGAATTGGGCGGCACGAATCCACCGAGTGCGGTCAGCTTGCAAAACACTGGTACGGCCGTGGTCTTGACGCCCAATCAGGCGCAGACCGTTACGATCAATAATTTGGCGGTAGCCACGACGTATTCCGTCCATATCATGGTGCGTGACACTGTACGCGGCGTCAATAGTAGCGTGCGCAGTATTGGTTTGATCAGTGGTGGTGGCCGTGATGCACTGGTTTGGCCGTTTTCATCAAGCAGCATCTGGAATATGCCAATCGGGCGCAATGCCGTTTATGTGCCCGCCAATTTACCGCCCGTGCCGGGCTTACCGCCAGCCGGCGATGGCACGATGAGCCAATCTGCACCCATGCCTGGCGTTGATATCGAACAAATTATTCAGACACCGACTGCGCCATTGACGCCGCTAAGGGAAAATACCGTTGGCTGGAGCGCTGGTAATCGTTGCTTTAATAGTCCCACCACCACCAATACCACATTTATCAATGTGCCCATGCCGGCGGACTTTTTAATTGCAGAGAGTCGGCAAAACAATGCCACGGTATTTTTGGATGTGGATGGTCGCACCTTGATTCAATCCCAACCCACGGCGCGTTGTGCAGCAGGCGAGCCTGTCACCTCTTCAATCCTGTTTCCGATCCGTGAAGACCTGTATGGAACCGGGATTAGCGGCTCGCACGGTGGTTCCAGGTTGTCGGCTTTGGGCGGCACCTTGCGCTTGGGCGAACTGCGCCCGAATCTGGCACCACCACGCCATGCGCTAAAAATTGATCTCGATACCCGGGAAGTGGTTGCGCCATGTTCCCCTCGTGCCAATTGTTTCCGTTGGCCGGCACTGAGTTCGGATTCCGATGCAACCACCTCCTATGGCAGTCGTGCGATTGCCAATGTCAGCCCCGCCATGCGGATGGGGGCTTTATTGGCCTTGCCGATCAGCCTGAACATCAATACCATTGGCCTCGAAACCGATGCCGCGAAGCAAATTGCATGGGTGCTGCAAAACTACGGTGCCTATGTGGTCGATAGTACCAGTTTCCCGGCGTATTTGATTGCCACCGAAAACGGGCCGAACGGTTCGTTTCTCCAGCAATTCAAGCAAGATTGGGGTTTTGATTTTGACCAGCGTGTGAGCTTTAATTCGGCCTGGGTGCGTGACTGGCAGAAATTAATTGCGGCCTTGAATGTGGTGGACAATAATAGCCCGACCACCATCGGTGGCGGTGGAACACCTTTACAGCCGCTGGCACCAGCGTTTTCACAGCAATCCAGACCCAAGCCAAAGGCCAAGGGCCGCTGATTAGCCCGTCTTGGTGGCAGCAGCGTATTGATTGCGCTGCTGCGTGCCTGAACTATGGTGATGTTGTACTGGTGTTGTACTGGTGCAATGATGTACCGGGGAGGCTAGCCCATTGTTTGCAGGAAGCCGTGTTGCCAAAACCAGCCCAACAGGCGTTGCGCTTTTTGGGCGGACATATCCAGGCCAAGCAAATCCAAAGCACTTGCGAGCGTTGGCTGCATATCCATAAAAGCGAGTTTTTTAACCACTTCCTCGCCATCCAAAAAGGCGAGCGGACGATCCAGATCAGGGTGTATAAACGCCGCATGTCGATGTACCTTGTTATCAATCACGCATAAACTTTGCACAACCTTCAGTTCAGGATCAAACCGAATCCGGTGTTGTGGGCTGAGCATGCTGCGTGCACTGGGTGAGCGTGGGCGAAAGTTTTCCAGGCGAGACAGTTCTTGTTGCAGGGCAAGCCCGAGTGGTGCGGTGCCAAAATCAAACGCCTGGGCCTGGTTTTGCCAAAAAGGCTGATCCGCACACCACGCTTGCCTATAGTGACGGCGCGTCCACAAAGTATGGCGGGCGCAGGTTTCAATCAGGCGTTGCTCATAAAATTCTTGCACCATTGCGCCACTGCTTTTATAGGGGTCGCTCAGTAAAGTATGCAGCGCAACGGCGGCATTGATTGAAAAACGCATCGCCTTTTCCACCCCGGAGGATGAAATCGGGTCCAGCGCAAAGGCGGCATCGCCCAGTTTAAAGCGATTGCTTTGATAGCTGGCCGAATCGAGATAAGGGGTGGCGCTACTGGCGTGCAAACGGCCCGTGGCGACGCAGTCGGCCAAGGACGCAAACAATTGACTGGCGCGGCACTGGCTGCGCAGCAAGGCTTCGGCCTTGTGTTCTACATGGTGTGGATCGCAACATAGCATCAGGCGGAAATGTTGGTTAGGTAGAATGCTGCCCCATAACCAGCCAAACTCACAGGCTTCAACCAGGGTGGCTTGGGCCAAGTCCGCAGGCAGATCGGCTGGCGCAATGTCTATCCAGGCCGCCAATAAAGCCGGGGCGCAGGCAATGCGTGTGGTGGCGCTGCCATGCCGCCCTTGCGCATCGAGTAAAAAATTGGCCAGCATGGTTTGTTCACCCTCCCCATCGGTAAAGCGAATGCGCCAGTCGCCCGCATCACCGCCGATATGATCGACGTGGGCTGGCTGCCGTACCAGGATGCCGCGCTGCTTGGCCAAATCCAGCATCCCATGGTCAAATACTGAACGGTCCATCATGATGTTGTTATTGGCGGGCACCAACTCCGGTGTACTTTGTTGCCAGCGCGATTGGGTCGGCAAGTGCTTCAATTGCGGTATCTTGGCGAGAACTTCATTGGCATCGAGCAAATCGATGATATTTTTAATGCCCGGTGTAAATGCTTCGCCGATTTGGGCACGCGGAAATTGACTGCGTTCGATCAGTAAGACCCGATAGCCGAGTTGTTGCAAGCGTAGCGCCGCAACCACGCCAGCGGGCCCGGCACCGATAATGGCGACATCAACCAATTGACTCATACTTATGACCTCTATGTGCTGGTAAATTTTTTGTTGGTATCTCATCGTACACCATCAAACCACGCAGGTGCAAATTGATCACACGTCTCGTCGGTTTGTCGTGGAAAAGCAACGACGACCTGAGGGTATCTCGAAATTTCAAATCATTTCATGCTGAGTCGCTTGTCTGGGTCGAAATGCATTGTCATGAAGCTGTCACACCAGGCGGCTATATTGCTTGGCACCAAGACAATGTCTCCTGCCCCCACTTGATCAACCGCATAGCCAAATAATCGGACGAAAAATGAAACCACCGTCACCGTTTTCTACCCTGGTAGCCTTCACCGTGGGCACATTACTCACCGCCTGCGGTGGCAGCAATACCACGCCAACCCCGGTATCGGGCGTATTTGTCGATTCTGCCGTCGAAGGGCTGGATTATTCGATAGCCAACGCCAGCAAAGGCAGCACCAGCGCCAGCGGCGGCTTTACTTGCAATATTGGTGATCGACTTAGCTTTAGCCTGGGCGGGTTGGCGCTGGGCAGTGCACTGTGCGATGGCACGATTACCCCTCTATCATTAGCCAATTCGACCAACGTGAAAGATGACGCTGTCGTCAATCGCTTAATGGTTTTGCAGTTGCTCGATGAAGACAATGATCCGGCCAATGGCGTTAAACTTTACGCCGAAGTAAAAACACAGTTGACGGGTAAAACGCTCGATTTCAGCGCTCCCGCCTCCACTATTAATAGCGCCAT
>CAMBDR010000589.1 GCA_945864765.1 Janthinobacterium lividum
ATTCCCAAGCCAATTATCTGGAACTATACCGTAAAGTAAAGGCGCACCCATATGAAACAGGCAGCACCGAAATCTTTACTACGAAGATGGCTTAAGCCCGTTTTGGGCTTGCTACTTCTCGCCCTCATCCCGATCACAGCCTGGCTCTACAAGTACGGCCCATGGCTTGCATACTTGCTCGCCACCGGCCCGCTTGGTGGCGCTACGGTTATCTACACAGACACATCATGCGGAAACGGTGAATACCGCGTCGTGGTCTACAAATACCAAAGCGGTGAAGGCCGCCTTGATTTAACCAATCGCAACGGCAAAGTTTTTGATACTGCCAACTACGGGAATGGGATCGAATATACGCCATTCAGGTGGGATGCCAACTGCAAGAAAGTGATGGTTGGATCGAACGAGGGATTGACTTACCTGGAAGTGAAGTGATATAAAACGCCACCGCGATTTCCCATATGAATTTCAAATAATGAAATTTCGCAAGCAATGATCACAGCGTGCATCAACATGGCCCCAATAATTGCCCCACCAAAATACAACATAGGATACCCAAATGCGTTTGCACCACTTCTGCCTGGCAATCAGCCTTACCCTCGGCTTCACTGCGGGCTGTGCCGCCGCACCTGCTGCTGCATCTACCACTCCGCCAGCCAAACTCACCCTGGAGCGTCTGTTAGCCAGCCCTTCCCTCTCCGGCCCCGGCATGCAGTCCCTCAAAATCTCGCCCGATGGCAGCCGCGTCGCATTTTTACGAGCCAAGCCGGAAGACCGTTTGCAGATGGATTTATGGGAATACCACCTCGAACAAAAAACCATGCGCCGCCTGATTGATTCCAAAATCTTGCAACCCAAGGAAGAAATTTCCGCCGAAGAACAAGCCCGGCGCGAGCGCAATCGCAACGCGGGCTTGCGCGGGATTGTCGATTTCAACTGGTCGCCCGATGGCAAACAAATTCTGTTGCCGCTGGCCGATCAACTGTATCGGGTCGATATCGCCCAACCGGAAAAAGCCCAGGCCTTGGCCAAAGGCCAGATCAGCGACGCCAAAATTTCACCCAAAGGTCGCTATGTGTCCTTTTTGCGTGAACAAAACCTGTTTGTGATCGATACCCGCACAGGCAAAGAGCGCCAACTGACGCACGATGGCAAAGGCACCCTCCATAATGCCGAACAGGAATTTGTGGCGCAGGAAGAAATGGATCAGCACAGCGGTTATTGGTGGGCACCGGATGATTCCGCCATCGCCTTCAAACGCTTCGACGAAAGTGCGGTCAACATCGCGCAACGCCTGGAAATCCACGCCAACCGGAGCGTGACGGTGGAACAACGCTACCCGTATGCGGGCGGCGCGAACGTGAAAGTGAGCTTGCATCTGGTTGCGCCAGAGACTGGCAAAGACGCGGACAAAGGCGCGGGCACCGCCACAGACAAAGGCACAATCCGCGAGATTGATTTGGGCAACAATCCTGATATTTATCTGGCACGGGTGAATTGGCGCGCAGACGCCAAAGAAGTCTGGTTCCAACGCCAAAGCCGCGATCACAAACAACTCGATTTAATCGCCGTCAATCAAACCACGCTGGCGCAACGCGTGGTACTGACAGAAAAATCCAATACCTGGGTCGAACTGCATCAAGATTTGCGCTTTTTGAAGCAGCAAGATGGCTTTATCTGGGCGTCCGACCGCAGCGGCTTCAAACATTTGTATTTATATCGGCTCGATGGGACGCAGGTAGCACCACTCACCAGCGGCGCGTGGAATGTGGAACAGATTTTAAGTGTGGATGAGGCAGCGCGCCAAATCTATTTTGAATCGAATAAAGATGATGTTACCCAAAGCCAGGTGTATGCCGTGCCACTGGGCAGCGTCGATAAAACTGCGGCCCAACCAGACCAACCCGGCCAACCCGGCCAAACACCAGCGAATGCCGTCAAGCGCATTACGCAGCAAGAAGGCTGGCACAACGCGGTGTTTTCGGAAGACGGCAAATGGTTTATTGACCACTTCTCCGCCCCCGATACCCCACCCCAGGTTGCCATGCGCCGTGCGGATAATCAACTCATCGACTGGTTGGAGCGTAATGAACTCAATGAGCAACACCCGTATGCGCCGTATCGTGCCAACCATGTAACGCCGGAATATGGCACCCTGCTAGCTGAAGACGGCCAATTGCTGTACTACGAAGTGATGAAACCGGCGCAGTTCGACGCCAAAAAACGCTACCCGGTGGTAGTGGCAGTGTATGGCGGCCCCGGCTTGCAAACGGTTTCCAGGCGCTGGCAAGGTGGCAGCCATGCGCAATATTTGACCCAGCAAGGGTATATCGTATTTCGGCTGGATAACCGTGGTTCGGCCCGGCGCGAACGCCAATTTACCGATGTGATTTACCATAATCTGGGCCAGCATGAAGTGGCCGACCAATTGCGCGGCATCGACTGGTTGCGCCAGCAAAGCTTTGTGGACCCCAAACGCATTGCCGTCACCGGTGCCAGTTATGGCGGCTTCATGACACTACGCTTGCTGGCCGCCGCCCCGGACAAAATCGCCGCAGGCATGGCCCATGCGTCACCCATCGACTGGCATTTATACGATACTTATTACACCGAGCGTTTTTTGGGCCACCCCAAAGAGCAGGAACAAGCGTATGCCAAAAGCGGGGTATTGCCGTATCTGAAAACGCTCAACTCGCCGCTGCTGGTCACGCACGGCATGGCGGACGATAATGTGCTCTTCACCAATGCTACAGGTTTGATGCAGGCACTCAATCAACAAGGCACGCTGTATGAATTGATGACCTATCCGGGCGAGCGCCACGGCATTCGCAATGTAGCCAATCGCCTGCATTATTATCGTACCCAGGAATCATTTTTGGCGCGGCATATAGGTAGTAACGCGGCGGGAGGCACGACACCGAAAGCGCCTTAACCTTGGCTGCCGGCCAAATCATGCTGAGGTTTTGCTTCCCCCCTTGGCTAGCCCAATCTTACTGAGAATATTCTTTGTCAGCATGAGTTTACAAGCAAATGAGTACAAGAAAATGGGAATGGCAATGCCGTTCCCAGGAGGAACCGTGTAATTTTGCTACTGCACAACAAAAGGCCCACCCGGGTGCACTTTTCTGCGTTTGTCTTTGTGTTTCTTTTGCTTGTCGGACACAATTAACGACAGAGAAGGTTCCATGCATATTTTTCACATAAATTATCACATCGCCAATCTCAACGGCAGTATTGCCATGAATCGGAAACGTAGTAGTCGATAAGGGGATTTGGCATGAAAAAAAATCTGAAATATCTGCAATGGCTGGTTTTTTGGCTGATTACTTGGCTGCCGTTGGCGATAATGGCTGCCGACTTCCCCTTTACCGAACCCGAATTTGAAACCCTGCGCGATGTGGAGAGCATCGACAACAAGGGCATCACCGCATTGGCGCAAGATGCGCGCGGCCTGATCTGGATTGGTACGCAACACGGCCTGGTGCGTTACGACGGCTACCGCTTCCGCAAGTTTAGCCACAAGGCCAGTGACCCATTCTCACTGGCTGGTGATTATATTAATTCCTTATCTGCAACAAAGGACGGGCAGATTTGGGTTGGCACCATTAACGACGGCATTTCGGTGCTTGACCCTGCCACCGAGCGCTTTGAACATTTTCGGCACGATGACAAGGTGCCAGGTAGCCTCTCAGGCGACAGAATTCCGGCCTTGGCCGCTGACGGGCAGGGCGGGATGTGGATTGCCACCGATCAGGGGCTGGATCACCTGAGCGTTGGGGACATGCCCGTTGGGGACATGCCCGTTCGGGACGTGCCCGTTCGGGACGTGCGCAGCGGCGGGCACTTTATGCATTTCAGGCACAG
>CAMBDR010000590.1 GCA_945864765.1 Janthinobacterium lividum
TTCTTGAATTTGAAGCCCTCGTTCAAGCCTTCGCGCCCAAAATCGAGCTCGGTGCCATCAATATAGGGCAAGCTCTTGGGATCGACAAACAGCTTCACCCCATGCGATTCAAACACATTGTCTTCATCGCTGGCTTCATCCACGTATTCCAGCTTATACGCCAAACCCGAGCAACCGGTGGTGCGCACACCAAAACGCAAACCAATGCCCTTACCGCGCCGTTCCAGGTAGCGGGTAATATGGTTGGCTGCTTTTTCGGTCAATGTTACGGTCATGGTTTCCTCCTTTACAAGTACAATCTGCCAAATTCAGGCAAAATCAGGCAAAATTTGCGCTTAAGCCGCGGTGTGGCGTGCTTTGTAATCTTGCACCGCCGCCTTGATGGCATCTTCCGCCAAAATCGAGCAATGGATTTTAACCGGTGGCAAAGCCAATTCTTCGGCGATTTGGGTGTTTTTAATTTCCAAAGCCTGTTCCAAGGTTTTGCCCTTCACCCATTCGGTGACCAGCGAACTGGATGCAATGGCCGAACCACAGCCATAGGTTTTAAATTTCGCATCTTCGATCAAGCCATCGGCACCGACTTTAATTTGCAATTTCATCACATCGCCGCAAGCGGGCGCACCGACCATGCCGGTGCCAACGGTTTCATCACCTTTTTCGAAAGCGCCAACATTGCGCGGGTTTTCGTAGTGATCCAAAACTTTTTCTGAGTAAGCCATTTGTTGCTCCTGTTTGATTGCGTCTGATTAATGTGCTGCCCATTGGATAGCACTGATGTCGATGCCATCTTTATACATATCCCACAAGGGTGAAAGTTCGCGCAGTTTCGCCACCTTGGTTTTGACCAGATTGATCGCAAAATCGATTTCTTCTTCGGTCGTAAAGCGCCCAATGGTAAAACGGATGGAGCTATGCGCCAGTTCATCGCTGCGGCCAAGAGCCCGCAAAATATACGATGGCTCCAGGCTGGCCGACGTACAGGCCGAGCCGGAGGAGACGGCCAATTCCTTGATCGCCATGATCAGCGATTCGCCTTCGACATAATTGAAGCTGACGTTCAGGTTATGCGGCACGCGTTGTTCCAGATCGCCATTCAAATACACCTCTTCCATTTCCAGCAAGCCCTTGGCCAAGCGATCCCGCAGGGCGCGAATACGCACGATTTCAGTCGCCATTTCTTCTTTGGCGATGCGAAACGCTTCGCCCATGCCAGCAATCTGGTGTGTGGCCAGCGTGCCCGAGCGCATGCCACGCTCATGCCCGCCGCCGTGCATTTGGGCTTCGATGCGCACCCGTGGTTTGCGCCGCACATACAGCGCGCCGATGCCTTTGGGGCCATAGGTTTTGTGGGCGGTGAAGGTCATCAAATCGACTTTGAGTGCCGCCAGATCAATTTCGACCTTGCCGGTCGCCTGGGCGGCGTCGCAATGGAAGATGATGCTTTTGGAACGGCAAAATTCGCCAATTTGGGCTATCGGTTGAATCACACCAATTTCGTTATTCACCATCATCACCGACACCAAAATCGTATCCGGGCGCACGGCCTCTTGCAATTGTTCGAGCGTGATCAAGCCATCGGCTTGGGGTTGTAGATAAGTGGCCTCAAAGCCCTGGCGTTCCAGTTCACGCACCACGTCCAGCACGGCTTTGTGCTCGGTTTTAACGGTAATAATGTGTTTGCCACGGGTTTTGTAGAATTGGGCGGCACCTTTAATGGCCAGATTATTGCTCTCGGTGGCACCGGAAGTCCAAACAATTTCACGCGGGTCTGCATTCACCAGCGCCGCCACCTGCTCGCGTGCCAGCTCAACCGCTTGCTCGGCATTCCAGCCATACATATGACTGCGCGACGCCGGATTGCCAAATTGCTCGCGCAAATACGGAATCATTTTATCGGCCACCCGTGGATCAATAGGGGTGGTGGCGGAGTAATCCATATAAATCGGGAAATGAGGAACAGCGTGCGGTTCACTTTGCAACAAACTCTTTTCCATATCCTTGTCAAGCGGGGCATTCATTGATGATCCAATCTATTCAAAACTATCTATAAAAAACCATGTTCTGTGCAGTGTGCAGTGTGCAGTGTGCAGTGTCGTGCATCAGGCAGCCGCCTGGGTACGATGCACCACCACCACATTTTGCTCCGCCTGCTGTTTGGCGCGCTGCTGATCGACCAAATCCTGCAGGGATACGGAATCGAGGTAATCCACCATTTTGGCGTTTAAAGTAGACCACAATTCATGCGTCATGCAGCGGGTGCCGCCTTCATGCGACGCGCTATGGCAATTTTCTTTGCCGCCACATTGGGTGGCGTCAATCGGCTCATCCACGGCAATGATAATATCAGCCACCGTGACTTTATCGGCTTTGCGTGCCAGCGTATAGCCACCGCCCGGCCCACGCACCGAATCCACAATTTTGTGGCGTCGCAACTTGCCAAACAACTGCTCCAGATACGACAGAGAGATTTCTTGCCGCTCGCTGATACCAGCCAGCGTGACTGGGCCTTTGCTCTGGCGCAGGGCCAGATCAATCATGGCAGTGACCGCAAAACGGCCTTTGGTTGTTAAACGCATTGCAACCTCGGTTCTTTAAAAAAAGACAGCACATAAAACCAGTGGGGGTGAATCAACTAAGCCAGCAACCAAGTCAGCAAACAAGCGAATTAGTTGAATGAATTAGTCAAGTATAGCAGAGTTATCAGGTTTTGTCCGGATTGAATGAAAAAACGAAGGATTGTTCGATTTCCTCCGAAGAAATGTGAACGAAGCGAGCGCGCCGCATTATAGGCAATTGATGCTATCAGTCATGAAGCGAAACGCGGCATGATATCACATTGCTTCTGACAAGGCCAGAAAATGCTGCATTGCACGAAAAAATTCATTGGGGCGATGTTTGCTGTGGCTTTTACTTGGAAGTAAACTTGAGATTTTAAGCTGGAAATTGCTCGAATACCCGACTCTAGCAATCAATCAATAAATCAATACAAACAAAAACCCCGGTCAAAGTTTGCGATGGCGCAAAACCTTGACCGGGGCGAACATCAACCAATTCGGTCGATGTGATGAATGCTTGTGCTGAATGCTTAGAAGCAAATTCCGACTGGTGCTGTATGACCGTCACCACCTGCAACCTGGGCTACTTCAGTATCTAATAATTCAACCATTGTGAAACTCCTATTTAAGTAAAGAAATGTTCGCCAAAAGCGGCGGGGTGTTCAATTACTGCGGGCAAAGCTGCAATGATCAGTCGGCCCAATCAGCCACATAAGTATGACCGTCACCACCAGCAACTTGAGCTACTTCAGATGTATTCAGTTCTTGCATTGTATTCTCCGATTAAAAACAAAAAATTTACCGCGCCAAATTCAACTTAATTTTTGAATTACTTTTCCAAAAAAGTGAATAACATCTGCCAAATAGCATCAAACTTCAGCGAATTACCCTGATCTGCTGGCTTCGTGATTCAATGTAGCCATTATGCCAGAAGCCTTGCCACAAGGCAAGCTTTTTGTGATGAAATGCAAAACCGGAGGGTTCAACTGCCGATAACACCGACAGAGCGCGGACAAAGCACAGCGCGCCGCAACCGCGCTATTTATACAAAGGCACAGCCATCTGCACGGGCCGCACATCCATGCGCAAATTCATCACCGTGTAGGCTTCACCACCGTTCGCGCTGGAAAAATAGCCGACACTCTCGGCCACCTTGCTAAACTTAAATTCAAACCCTAATTGCGCCTTCTCGCTATCAGGCGCGCCAAAGGCCAGGCCAATCATTTCTTTTTGCGAGCTGTCAATCAAGTCTTGCATCAAATCCACGACAGCGGTATTGCCCAATATGTCGGTGCTA
>CAMBDR010000591.1 GCA_945864765.1 Janthinobacterium lividum
GAGTCTACCCAGTAGCGATCAACGCAGCGCCGAACAAATTCGCGAGCATTATGAAGTCGAAAAAGAATTGGCCGCCAAATTACGTAACGCCTCCAAAGCGGATCGCCGTCATTTATATTCGGCTTTGTACAATGAATTATTTCAACGCATCCCCCACCACACCCAATTAACGCGCAAGGTTTCCGTCAATGAAACCGAGCAAAACGTGGCCGGGCAAGTTCGCTTTCTCAAGCGCTTCCTGAATAAAGATATCACTTTTCTGGAAGTCGGCCCCGGTGATTGCGCACTCTCGTTTGAAGCCTGCAAATGGGTGAAAAAAGTGTATGCGGTGGATGTGTCGTCGGAAATCACCAAATCCGCCCAAACCCCGGCCAATTTCGAATTGATTTTGTCCGATGGCTGCAATGTACCTGTGGCAGAAAACAGTGTCGATGTGGCATATAGCAATCAATTAATGGAACATTTGCACCCGGACGATGCTTTTGAGCAATTAAAACATTTATACAAAGCCATCGCACCGGGCGGCGTGTATATTTGCAGCACGCCCAACCGCTTGTCCGGGCCGCATGACGTTTCGCGTAATTTTGATGAGCTGGCCACCGGTTTTCATTTAAAAGAATATACCAACCACGAATTGGCAAAACTGTTTAAACAGGTTGGCTTTGCCAAAGTGCAGGTGGATTTGGGGATTAAAGGCAATTACTTCCGTTTGCCCGCTTTTCCCTTTGCCGTACTGGAAGCGGTGTTTTCTTTGTTTCCGTACAGCCTGCGGGCTTATTTGGGGCGCAGGCAGCCGATGCGGGCGTTTCTGGGGATGCGGATTATTGGGGTGAAATAAGATCGGGCGGGGCAAAAAATCAAGCGTAATAAGGAAAAAAATCTGCGCCAATTTTCCTGTGATCGCGTTGCTTTTATTGTAGGATACGCAGGTAGTGATGGACGAGGCCTAAGCGAACACCACCACCTGGGAAGTAGTTGCGACAATACCATCATGATCGTAAGCGCATTTTCAAATGCGCCAACTCCAGGTAGCCCAACAACCCCTTTGATCAGGCATGCACCTTGGCGGTCAGATCAAGGCCAAGTGCATTCATTACGGACAGCGTGGTTTTTAGGGTCGGGTTACCTTTGCCGCTGAATGAACGATAAAGCTGTTCACGGGAAAGGCCAGTTTGGCTGGCGATTTGCGCCATTCCCTTCGCACGGGCAACAATGCCGAGCGCGTGCGCGATGTAACTGGCATCATTCGTCTCAAACGCTTCAGCCATGAAGGTGGCCATTGCTTGGTCAGAAGTCAAATCCTCGGCAGGATCGTAGGTTGTCAGTTTTTCAGTCATTTTATTCACTCCATGTTTCAGCTATAAGCTTTGCGATCATGGCTGGATTGTAGTTTATAAATTACACAATGGCAAGCGTCGTAAAAACGCCCCGAATTCAAACGAATCCGGGGCGCTTTTCCTGGTGTAGCAATGTTTACTTCGCGCTCATCAATGCCACCGTGGTATCCAACATACGGTTCGAGAAACCCCATTCATTGTCATACCACGACGAAACCTTGACCAAACGGCCCGACACTTTGGTCAAGGTCGAATCAAAATTGCTTGACGCCGGGTTACCGTTAAAGTCCACCGATACCAATGGCTCGGTTTGATAAGTCAACACGCCGCCTTTTGACGCTTCAGCCGCCGCCTTCATGATGGCATTGACTTCATCGACCGTGGTATCACGCGCGGCCACAAAGGACAAATCCACCAGCGACACATTGATGGTCGGCACGCGGATGGCAAAACCATCCAACTTGCCATTCAATTCCGGCAACACCAAACCGACCGCCGCAGCCGCACCGGTTTTGGTTGGGATCATGCTTTGCGTGGCCGAACGGGCGCGGCGCAAATCTTCATGCATCACGTCAGTCAATACCTGGTCATTGGTGTAGGCATGCACGGTGGTCATCAAGCCATTCAACAGGCCGATTTGGTCGTTCAAAGGTTTGACCAACGGTGCCAGGCAGTTGGTGGTGCAGGATGCATTCGAAATCACGGTATCGCTGGCTTTCAACACGCCATCATTCACGCCAAATACCACGGTGGCATCCACATCTTTACCGCCGGGGGCGGAGATGATGACTTTCTTGGCACCGCCTTTTAAATGGGCCGAGGCTTTTTCTTTGGTGGTGAAAAAACCGGTGCATTCCAATACCACGTCCACATTCAATTCTGCCCAGGGGATTTGCGCCGGATCACGTTGTGCAAAGACGCGGATTTTATCGCCATTGACGATCATGTAGTCGCCGTCAACGGTGACGGTGCCGGGGAATTTGCCATGGGCCGTATCGTAACGGGTCAAATGGGCGTTGGACTTGGCATCACCCAAATCATTAATCGCCACGATTTGAATATCATGGGTCTTGCCACTTTGGTAGTGCGCGCGCAACACATTGCGGCCAATGCGGCCATAACCATTGATTGCAACTCGAATCGTCATGCTTTACTCCTGAAAGAAAAAATCAAACTAATTGAATAACGCCATTAAATTTAAACCACTAAGTGTTCCTGCGTAATCAATTTAAAAAAAATAGTCCGAAACACTCGGATCGCCGCCCGGTCATTCCCGCGAAGGCGGGAATCCAGTGTTCGCGCAAAGTACAAGCGGTAACCCTTTGCACAGAACTGGATTCCCGCCAAAAGCATGCGGGAATGACGAAGCGGCCGTTTCCTCTCAAATTGATTGCAACGTCGTACTTATCATCTTAAGCCAAAACCGCTTGTACTTTTGCCACCACGTTTTCTGTGGTAAAACCAAAATGCTTAAATAAAACACTGGCCGGGGCGGATTCGCCAAAGGTGTCAATACCGACCACCGCCCCTTCCAAACCAACATATTTGTACCAGAAACTGGTGACCCCGGCTTCCACCGCCACCCGTGGCACGCCCTTGGTGAGTACGCTGGCCTTGTAGGCGGCATCCTGGCGATCAAACACATCGGTCGATGGCATCGACACCACGCGCACTGCGATGCCTTGCGCGGCCAGACTATCGGCCGCCTTCAAAGCCAGCTCGACTTCTGAACCGGTCGCAATCAAAATCGCGCGCGCGGCTGGCACGTCACGTAACACATAGCCACCACGCGCAATCTGTGCCACTTGGCTAGGCGAGCGCGCCTGAAATGGCAGATTTTGTCGGGTGAAAATCAGGGTGCTCGGGCCATCACAACGCTTGACCGCTTCACCCCAGGCCACCAGCGATTCAACCGTGTCGCAAGGCCGCCAGTTATCCAGATTCGGAATCAAACGCATGCTCGATACATGTTCCACCGATTGATGGGTCGGGCCGTCTTCGCCCAAACCGATGGAATCGTGGGTGAACACAAACAGCGTGCGAATTTTCATCAGCGCCGCCATGCGGATGGCGTTGCGGCTGTAATCGGAAAAGGTTAAAAAAGTCGCGCCGAAGGGCAGATAGCCGCCATGTAAGGCGATGCCATTCATGATGGCGCTCATACCAAATTCACGCACGCCATAATTGATGTGGTTGCCCGGTTGGTCGCGGCGCAGGGCCACGCATTCTTTCCAGTTGGTGAGATTGGAACCGGTTAAATCAGCCGAACCACCCAAAAATTCCGGCAAGATGGGTGCCAGGGCTTGAATCGCGTTTTGGCTGGCTTTGCGGGTGGCGATGGTTTCGGCTTTTTCCACACAGGCAGCCACGGCAGCGGCCAAATGGGCATCAAATTGATGCGGTAAATTGCCCTTCATGCGGCGTACCAATTCATCGGCCGGCTGCGGAGATTGCGCTTTATAGGCCTGGAAGCTTTCCACCCAGGCCGCTTCGCGCTTGGCACCGGCTTCTTTTGCGT
>CAMBDR010000592.1 GCA_945864765.1 Janthinobacterium lividum
AAATGGGGCCAAGTGTTGTTGGTTGGTGTGGTTTTGGCGCGGGAGGTGCGTCCGACTGTTGCTGGTAATTGGATGGTATAGTTAAGCTTGTTTAGGCCTGTTTCGGGTAGCTTTTTTTGGGGGAATTTCAAGTTTGTGAAATATCCGGGCTAGCCCAGCAAGCACACAAAAATAAATGGCCGGACGCTTGTAAAGCACCATTACAATCCCGGAAGCAGTGCAAAAGCTGTCATACCACCAGAAAAGGCGCTTCGCGCCCAATTCGATTGCGCCGATTAAGCCAATTCAGTAGCAAGCGCGTAAGTGCTGGCGGGAAGGTACTTGCATGATCACCGGGGTATTGCCACGAAGCCGCAATTCGCGACGCACTGCGTCACATATTCACCCCAGTCGTTCCCGCTCACGCTCCAGTTCCATGCGCAGCTCTTCTTCGCTCGGCAATACCAGCTTATATTTACTGGCAAACAACTGCTCATTACCCTCCAACACCGAATACCGCACCACAGATGCATCTTTTTGCGAACAAAGAATGATGCCCACGGTCGGGTTATCATCCGGGCCACGGCGCAAATCGTCATACATGCGCACATACATGTCCATCTGCCCAATATCTTGATGGCTCAGCTCGCCACGTTTCAAATCGAACAAAACAAAGCACTTCAGCAAATAATTGTAAAACACCAGATCGATATAAAAGTCGCGGCTCTCGGTGCTAATGCGCTGCTGTCGTGCCACAAAGGCAAAACCCTTTCCCAATTCAAGCAAGAACGATTGCAGCTTATTCATCAATGCCTGTTCCAACTCGCCTTCAAGCAAGGCCCCCACATTTTGCATACCCAAAAACTCCAGCAATACCGGGTCGCGCACAAATTCGCGCGGGTGAAGGTTTGCGGTAGCAATTTTCTCATTGGCTTCATCCAGCACGGCGGCACGATCCTGGCTGGCCAACAGGCGCTCATAATACAAGGTTGAAACTTGCCGCTCCAGCGCACGCGAACTCCAGTTTTGGGTCGCGGCCTCCTTCATGTACCAAGTGCGTGCGGTTTCACTTTCTACCCGCAGCAAAGTGCGGTAATGGGTCCAACTCAATTCGTGACGCAGTGCGTCACATATTGGGAAAGCCCGATAAAACAAACGCATATAGCGTAAATTGGAAGCATCAAACCCTTTGCCAAACTCCGCAGTCAAGGCATCAGCCAGGATAGCCAACAAACGCTTGCCGTAACTGGCCCGCATTGCGCCGCCCTGCTCAAACTCAACAATATGCTTGCCGACATGCCAGCAGGTTTGCACCTGAATCACATCTACCGAGCGCAAGGCCGCTTTGCGCGCCTCGCGAATGAATCCGCCCAATTCCCCAAGCAATGCTGTTAGCTGTGGGTCGGCATCTGTTGCTACGGGTAATTTTGCCATGCTTTGCACCTGTAATCTTTCGTGCGCTTACTCACCGAATCGGCAACTTCGACGTATGCTTCACCTCTTCCATCACCGCATAGGTATGCGTCTCGCGCACGCCCTTCAACTGCAACAAGGTTTTACCCAAAAACTCGCGATAGGCCACCATGTCGCGCACGCGCGCTTTCACCAAATAGTCAAACCCGCCTGCCACCATATGGCATTCCAGCACTTCGGGTATGGTTTGCACACTGCGTTTAAACGCATCAAATACTTCCGGCGTGGTGCGATCCAGCACGACTTCAATAAAAACCAATAACGCCACATCCAACAATTGCGGGTTGAGCTGCGCAACATAGCCCAGAATGTAACCCGCTTCATGCAACTTACGTACCCGCTCCAAACACGCCGCAGGCGATAAATTGACGCGGTTTGCCAATTCCACATTGCTGATGCGTCCGTCGGTTTGAAGTTCCATCAAAATCTTTTTGCTGATCTTATCGAGCATGCTGAACCTCGTGAAAAAATTTTATTCGGTGGAATTGTCTCACTAAAAACAATGTATGGCCAGAACTCTAGAATACCAGAATTAATGAAGGCGCATTTCCATTACAATTTGGTCTTGCTGCTTAATGTAAAATACTGCCTAAGCGCCGCAAGCTGAACTGCCATTGATCGCCATTTTGGTGATGCAAGAAATCTCAAGGGCTCCCGATTGATTTTCGCCTGTTAAAAGTGACTGCAATGCAAACCGCCACCCCTTTCGCATCTGATTTTATTCCCTTCGCCGCGTTTCAAGCCGAAATTCCGCCCGCGCCCTCCATTTTGCGGCGGGCCATCACCAACGTATGGCGGCGCGATGAGCGCACTACCGTTCAATCGGTGTTGCAGCAGCTCCAAACTGGCCACGCGGCCAACCCGCAAATTGCCACCGAAGTGCAAACTTTAGCACGTAAATTGGTCACTTCGGTACGCGAAAAGCGTACCCGCGCCTCCGGGGTAGATGCCTTGATGCACGAGTTTTCACTCTCCTCCGAAGAAGGTGTGGCGTTAATGTGTTTGGCCGAAGCACTGTTGCGCATCCCCGACAATCAAACCGCCGACCGCCTGATCGCCGATAAAATCAGTAAGGGCGATTGGTCCAAACATTTGGGCGAATCCTCCTCCCTGTTCGTCAATGCCGCCACCTGGGGTTTGTTGATTACGGGCAAGCTGGTGAGCAGCAGTAGCGAAAGCGGCCTGGGTTCGGCGCTCACCAAGTTGATTAGCAAAGGCGGTGAGCCACTCATTCGCAAAGGGGTGGATTTGGCCATGCGCATGCTCGGTAACCAATTTGTTACTGGCCAAACCATTGCCGAAGCGCTCAAAAACAGCCGCGACAATGAAGATCGGGGCTACCGCTATTCTTACGATATGCTGGGTGAAGCCGCGCTCACCGAGCAAGACGCCACCCATTATTACGCCGCCTATGAAAACGCCATCCACGCCATCGGCAAAGCCTCAAACGGGCGCGGGATTCGCCAGGGGCCGGGTATTTCCGTCAAACTCTCGGCCTTGCACCCACGCTACGCCAGAGCGCAACGCGCACGGGTGATGGCGCAATTGCTGCCACGCTTAAAACAATTGATGTTGCTGGCCAAGCAGTACAATATTGGCCTTAATATCGATGCCGAAGAATCGGATCGGCTGGAATTATCACTCGATCTGATGGATGCCATGGCTTTTGACCCCGATCTGGCAGGCTTTGAGGGCATCGGCTTTGTGGTGCAAGCCTACCAGAAGCGCTGCCCGTTTGTGATCGATTATTTAATCGACCTGGCGCGCCGCAGTGGCCGCCACTTCATGGTGCGGCTGGTTAAAGGCGCGTATTGGGATAGCGAAATCAAACGTGCCCAGGTGGATGGCATGGCGGGCTACCCGGTCTACACGCGCAAAATTTATACCGATATTTCGTATTTGGTGTGCGCGCAAAAATTGCTTGGCGCAACCGACGTTATTTACCCACAATTTGCCACCCATAACGCACTCACTTTGGCCACCATTTATACCTGGGCCAAAAATGATAAGGTTACCGATTACGAATTCCAGTGCCTGCATGGCATGGGTGAAACCTTGTATGACCAGGTGGTCGGCAAAGATAATTTGGACAAACCCTGCCGCATCTACGCGCCGGTTGGTTCGCACCAAACCTTGCTCGCGTATTTGGTGCGGCGTTTGCTGGAAAACGGGGCCAATTCCTCGTTTGTGAATCAAATTGTCGATGAAGAAGTGTCGATTGACCAACTTATCGCCGATCCGCTCGCGGCCGCTCAAAAACTGGGGGGCGCGCCCCATGGCAGCATTGCCTTACCGCTGGATTTATTTGGCAGCGAGCGCAAAAATTCGAGCGGGATTGATTTTGCCAACGATACCACCCTGGCCGATTTGAATGAGGAGTTTGTGCAACTCAATCAAAAAAC
>CAMBDR010000593.1 GCA_945864765.1 Janthinobacterium lividum
GCGTTGTAACAGCGCCTCGTCCTTGACCACGCCATTGGCCGCAGCCCCCAAAATGCCCAGCGCTTCCAAAATATTGCTTTTGCCCGCACCATTGGCACCAATAAAACAATTGACACGCCCCAGTTCCAGCGTGACGGCATAAAGGGATTTGAAGGCGTCAATTTGGATGGTTCTGATCATTGCCGTGCCCTTGGGTTGTCAAAATGATGGCTATTGTAACATCGGGAATGCGTCCGGAACACATCCACCATCGATCACCATCAATTCACAGGCAATTTTCCGGCACAAGCAAAAAACCACAAATTGGCGCTTTCACACCCAATCTTCCACCACCAAACCTGGTACGCGTAAAAATTCCCGCGTATTGTTCGTCACGAGAATACATTTGGCGGCGATGGCATGGCCAGCGATGGCTGCATCATTATTGCCAATCGGCGTGCCCAGGCGGCCCAGTTCTACCCGAATCTGAACCGTGGCATCCACCGCTGCGCTGTCCCACGGCAAAATACCATCGAGCCGTTTCACAAACGACGTGATCATGCCAGCGTGCCGGGGAGACGCTTTAGGGCCAATCGAGCCAAAGCGCATTTCAGAATAAGTAATGGCCGATATCACAATCACGCCGCGTGCGTTGACGCAAGCTTGCATGCGCTCCAACACATGGCGCGGGTGCTCACGCATGATGAAGGAGCAGATATTGGTATCGAGCATATAAATCTGACTCATTTTTCTGCCTCGTCGGCAGCCGGTAACGCAAAACGACCTTCTTCAATCACATCAACCCGTTCGATCAAGAAATCGGGATCGGCAGCCGTTTCATCCGCAAGTGATAACCATGAAGGGCGCACCGGGCGCAAAACCAGCGTATCGCCTTCTTTGCGAATTTCCAGTTCCGAAACCCCCACAAACTCCATATCTTTAGGAATACGGATGGCTTGATTACTGCTGTTTTTAAAAATGGCAACGGTGCGCATGACTCACTCCTTGGTAATTTACGACGAGGCTTGCGGTCATTTTACTGCATCTTGGCATAGAGTGCCATATGCAACCATATGCTTCAACAATTTACTACGCGGGACAGCCACCTTTAAAAGCTGGCTGTCCGGGCTGTCCGCGCATCGAACCAGATGGCCTGCCCGACTTCACCCTGCCGACTATTTACCCAAGGTCACCGCGCCCTTGCCATCAAGCTGATAAACCCGCACATAGTCCACATACATGGTGCCTGGCAAGGTGGCAGTTACTTGCGCTGGCGTGGTGGCGTCAGTCAGGTTGCCGCCCACGGCCATATTAAACAATAAGTAAAACGGTGTTTGCAGCGCGGCCAGATTGGTCGAATTCACCGGCAAAGGATTGTCGTACATATTGCGCTCAACCCCGTTATCGATCACGGTAAAGCGGATTTGGCTATCGGTCCAGTACAGGCGATATTTGACAAAGCGGTTGGCCAGCGGGGTGGAGGCGATATACCAGTTCTTGGTCTGCCAGGCGCTTGATGCCGCGCAAGTCAGATTGCCTGGTACGCAAGCCCCGGCTTGGTACGTGACCACGTTCGATCCGGAATAATTATCAATCGCCGGGTACTTGGCCAGCGCTCTTTCCTCGGTGCCGTGGCCCATTTCCATGATGTCGATCTCGCCATTGCGCGGCCATACGCCGGGGCCTGTGCCTAACATCCAAATGGCGGGCCATAAGCCGGTGCCCACCTTTGGCGTGCTGACGCGAATTTCGATCATGCCATACTGAATTTTCACCTTGCCAGACGATGTAATTTTGCCCGACGTGAAAGAACTGCCGTTCAGCGACTGCCGTTGCGCTTTAATCGCCAAGGCGCGCGTCGCCGACTCAAAGGGTACATTCACAATGGAAACATTGCCCGGGCTGTAGTATTCCAGTTCCCCATTGCCAAATCCGCAGTTACCGCTCTCGCAACCGTTGCCACTGACCACATTCCAACGGCTGGTGTTGAGGCTGGTGCCATTAAATTCTTCCGACCACAGCAGCTTGCCAATGACCGGGGCCGTGACGCTGGCCGAAACTTGGGCCGCACCTGCCATCAACATGCTGGCACCTAAAACGGCCGCCAAAGCGGATGACGTGAATTTTTGTTTCCCTTTGCTGATATGGCGACTTCCTTGCTTCATTTTTCCCTCTTCAATAAGTTGTTTTAAAAGTACGATGTAAACGCTTACATTTGCACGAGACGAACTATATCATCGGCGAGCCGATTTGGCAAGAAATTTTTCTCGCTTATCTTGCGGTTGTTTTTGAGTGGTAAGGGATTGGGTGATGCGGGAGTTGACTATGCAGCAAGATGCACAATCCAATGAGCAATTTGACGTTGAATTTGATGTTTTCCTCAGCCACAGTGCCCACGACAAAGCCGTCGTGCATGCCTTTATCCTATATAATTTTCCTTATATAGACGAGGAGGCGATTATGCTGACATTCAAGGTAACAACGGTAGGGGCATCCGAGGGTTTCATTTTGAACAAGGAGGCGAAAGCGAAGCTGAACGTGCAGAAGGGCGACATCCTGTATTTGACCGACGCCCCGGATGGGGCATTGCGCATCACGCCTTACAACCCCGATTTTGAGCGTCAAATGAAGCTGGCCGAGCAGATCATGCACGACGACCGCGAAATCCTGCGGGTGCTAGCTAAATGAGCGCGTGGCGTTGGATCAGAACCGATCTGGCCTATGCGGTGCATGAGAGTCAGTTGGCGCGGCATGGCGGTTTGGACGGCATCCGCGACCAAAACGCGGTGGAATCGGCCTTGGCGCGACCGCAGCAGATGGATATTTATGGCGAGCCAAAACCGGACGCCGCCGCGCGGGACGTCGCCACGTTGGCCGCCGCCTACGCCTATGGTCTGGCGCGCAACCATGGTTTTAGCGACGGCAACAAACGCACTGCGTGGGTGCTGGCACGGGTTTTTCTGGCCGACAACGGCTTTACCCTGCAATTTACCGCCGCCGATGCCATCGCCATTACGCAAGCGGTGGCGGCGGGGTCGGTGAGCGAAGATGCGCTGGCAAGCTGGTATCGGGAGCGACTCACCGATATGCAGTAAGTTGAATGCAGTAAGCCCGGACAGCGCCCAAGCTGGCCTGGATGAAGCTTGGGACATCGCCGAAGCTGGCCCGATGCCGCTGTTCATGGCAGAGATCCACCTGCACCGCGCCGGTTTGTTTCATCACATCACGCCTTACCGTTTGCAATCGCCCGCCTCCAAAGATAGCCCGCACTTTGCAAATCCCATAAAAATGTTTTCAATACCATTTTTACTGGTAAAATGCCATGTTTTAAAAATGAAGGCCAAGTAATCAATCAACATAAATTCCCAATCAAGCAGAGCCTTCACTGCTTGATAATCTATCGAAAGAATACAAATGACAGATACAATGCGCGACGCGTATGGCGCAAGCGGAGAACTGAAATATTTCTTTGAAAAAAACGTGCCGCAGGTCAACCTTTGGCGGGGACTGAAAAAGGATGTGCTTAA
Organism: Janthinobacterium lividum; assembly: GCA_945864765.1. Classification (GTDB taxonomy): domain Bacteria; phylum Pseudomonadota; class Gammaproteobacteria; order Burkholderiales; family Burkholderiaceae_D; genus CAMBDR01. The sequence continues at coordinate 3,507 of CAMBDR010000593.1, forward strand.
AGAACGAATGCAACAACATGCCAGCGCAGGCGGCAAGGCACATGCAAATTTTGCACGGGACATTGCCATGGAGCCTTTGACGCAAGGGTTTGAGATCATCACAAAGAACGGCAAACGCTGGAGAGAGCCGGACGTTAAGGTGTTCATGGTAAACAATCAGCCTTGGGTAAAAGGGTGCAGAACAACGAGAAAGGGTGGTCAGCACTGGGGGATATCGCTTTGGGATCAAAAACCACCTTTTGCCGAAAATGGCTGGTTGAATTTTTGCCTGCCCGGCAAAGATTCTGTAACGCCGATTCCAATCCCGCCATCGCTCGCCATCACGCAGGATGACGATG
>CAMBDR010000594.1 GCA_945864765.1 Janthinobacterium lividum
CGGTTTGGCGCTACAAGTGGTGCCGGATGCGCTGACCGAAACCTTGAGCCGGATTCTGGTGAATGTACTCCACCACGCCTTCACCGATGGCCGCACTGGTACCTTGCGCATGAGCGCGCAAGCTGGCGAGGGCGATGGCGGCGATGAAGTTGTCATCACCATCAGCGACGACGGCCACGGCATCGCCCCAGAAGACTTGCCCAAGGTGTTTGACCCGTTTTTTACCACCAAAAGCGGCATGCACGGGCATGTGGGGCTGGGCCTGCACGTGGCGTACAACCATGTAACGCAAAGGCTGAAGGGGCAGATTCATGTCACCAGTACATTGGGAGAGGGCACCTGTGTTGAGATACGGCTGAAAAAGCATGGCAAGCTGCAAAGAGAGGAAGAATAAAACATGAAAATAAACCTGAAATATCTGCAATGGCTGATTTTTTGGCTTGCGGTCTGGCTACCGTTGGCGTTGATGGCAGCCGATGTTTGCCCGCCTGCAGCCGCCGTAGCGACGGCCACCGCCCCTGCACTGTCTGTGCAAGACTTCCCCTCCACCGAACCGGAATTTGAAACCCTGCGTGATGCGGAAAGCATCGACAACCAAGCCATCACCGCATTGGCGCAGGATGCACGCGGCCTGATCTGGATCGGCACGCAAAGTGGCCTGGTGCGTTACGACGGCTACCGTTTCCGCAAGTTTGCGCACAAGGCCAGCGACCCGTTCTCACTGGCGGGGGATAGTGTCTTTTCTTTATCCGTTGCAAAAGACGGCCGAATTTGGGTTGGCACCAACAGCGACGGCATTTCGGTATTTGACCCGACCACTGAGCGCTTTGAGCATTTTCAGCATGATGAAAAAGTCCCGGACAGCCTCTCTGGCGACAGAATTTTTACCTTGGCCAATGATGGTCGGGGCGGGATGTGGATTGGCACTAATCAGGGGCTGGACCACCTGCCACCTGCTAGCCAACGCTTTGCGCATTTCAGGCATGGCCCTGGCCCGCACAGCCTGATGGACGACAAGGTGCGCAGCCTGTTGCTGGACAAGGCAGGCCGCCTGTGGGTGGGCACAAGCAGTGGTTTGCAACGGCTCGCCTTGGACGGCAAAAGCTTTGAAACGGTCGTGACAGGCAGGACTGTGCCAATCCTGTTCCAGGCGCAGGATGGCAAACTGTGGTTTAGCACCCGCGAACATGGTGCCGCCTGGTTGAACACATCACCGGGCGACGGCATACCGTCGCCCAACGCACCGCAGCCACACTGGCTACCGTTGGCGCAACTGGGTCATTCCTGGATTAGCGGAATCGCACAAGTAAAAACAGACCAAATCTGGCTGGCAAGCTATGGCGGCGGCATCATTATTGTTGCGGCCAGCGATGGCCATGTGCTGCAAACCTTGCGCCATGACCCGCTGGTTACGGGCAGCCTCGCGTACAATTTCCTGAAACCCCTGCTTCTGGACCGGGCCGGCTGGCTGTGGGTGGGTACCTGGGGTGCAGGTTTGCAACGTATGAACGCCAACAACACCATGCTGCGCATACTCAGGCACAGCGCAAAACGGCCAAACGGATTGAGCCACCCCGATGTAAGGAGTGTGCTGGAACTGGCCGATGGCCGCCTGGTTTTTGGCACCAAAGGCAACGGGATAGATATTTTTGACAGGCAGCGTGGGCTGACAGGCGGCTTTAGAGCAGGTCAGAGACAAGGCGAGGGCCAGGCAGGTGGTCTGCCGGATGCGACCATTTCTGCGTTGGCCCAAACCAGCGATGGATCAATCTGGGCGAGTACGCAGCAAGGCGGGGTGGTGCGGCAATTGCCCGGCAGCACCGCCTGGGTGCCGGTGTCGGGTTTGTCTGGCAAGCAAAGGGTTAAGTTGCTCGCTGGCCGTGACGGCAGCCTGTGGGCCGGAACTGATCGCGGGGTGGCACGCTGGCACCCGGCTACAGCGCCGCCACAGCCTGCCCGGAAGGGCGACCCGACAGAGCAGATCGCGCGCTTCGAGGTGCTGACCGACGAACGGGGCAAGGTGATGGGAAGCCCTGCCCTGGCGCTGGCCGAAGACGGGCAAGGCCGGGTCTGGATCGGTACAGATAACGGTTTGTGGTTGCATGAACCAAATCGCCGTGGCCTGATTCACATCCCCGCCGAACCCAAGCACCCGGACGGCCTGGTTTCCAACTCTATTTTAGGCCTGCTGATAGACAGTCGTAACAGTCTGTGGGTCGCGACAGACAAGGGGCTGGAACGGTTGAAAAGCCTGGACGGCAAACTGGCCCGGTTCGAGCATGTTAGCGCCCTGCTTGGCCAACCCGGCAAAGCCTTGGGTGGCAACTTGCTGGAAGACCGACAAGGCCGCATTTGGACGGAAGAAGGGGTGATTGAGCAGGATGGCCGGGCCGCGAATGGCCGGGCCGCGAATGGCCGGGCCGCGCATCGGCCAATCAAGCTGCGCAGAACCTCGCTCACAAAGGCCGACGGCATGGATATCGGCGGACCCTGGTTTGATTCCAGCACCCAAACCCGTGACGGTTTGCTGCTTTATGGCGGCACGCAAGGGGTGGCAATTATTGATCCGGCCCGCTTCAAAGCGTATGATTACGCCCCGCCGCTGGTCGTTACCGAGCTAAAAATCAATGGCGCAGCGGTGGCCCCCGGCGTTTTGGCAAACCCTTTGCCAAGCCTGTTGACAAACCCGACAGCACAAGCTGCCAGAGGCACCCCCGCCAGCCTGACTCTGGCACCCGCGCAGCGCAATTTTGCCATTGAGTTTGCCGCCCTCGACTATTCAGAACCAAAGAAAAACCGTTACCAATACCGCTTGCAGGGCTACGAAAAAGACTGGATTGACACCGATGCCGACCACCGCAGCGCCGCTTATGGCAATTTGTGGCCGGGCCTGTACACGCTGCAAGTGCGCGGCAGCAACCGCCTGGGTGAGTGGAGCCGGCATGAGCTAAGTATCCCGATTCGGGTTTTGCCTGCATGGTGGCAAACCTGGTGGTTTGCGCTGGCTTTGTTGCTGTTGATGATGAGCCTCTACGTGGTATTGGTGCAAGCCCGCACCCGCTACCTGCGCCAGCGTCAGCGTGAGCTGGAGCAATTGGTGAATGAGCGCACTATCGAATTGCGCGAAAAGCAGGAAGAGCTGATCGATGCCAACGCCGACCTGGTGTTGTCAGTAGAAACCCTGCGCCAGTTGGGCGATATTGGGCGCGAGATTACCGCCAACCTGGATGCCGAGATCGTATTCAAGTCGCTCTACCTGTACGTGGGCGGCTTGCTCGATGCCCCGACGATGACGATTTACCGCATGAACGCCGCTGCCAAGTCGCTTGACGCGGTGTTCGGGCGTGATGATGATCAGGTTATGCCGATGCGCACTATCCCGCTCGATTCACCCACCTCCAACGCCGCAAAGGCGGTGCGCGAGCGCCAGGATTTGCTGCTGCACATCGACCCGCAGGACGACCGAACCCATATCCCCGGCACCCGCCAAATGCGCACCGCCCTGTTTGCCCCGCTAATCGTAGATGACAAGGTACTGGGTGCCATGTCGATCCAATCTGACAAGCAAAATGCTTACGGCGAGCGCGAGCGCCTGATCTTTCGCACGCTCACCGCCTATGGTGCCATTGCCTTGGCCAACGCTGCTGCCTTGGCCGCACTGCGGCAAGCACAAGGGCAACTGGTGCAGCAAGAAAAAATGGCTTCGCTCGGTGGCCTGGTTGCCGGCATTGCGCATGAAATCAATACCCCGCTGGGCACCACACTGATGGCCATATCTGGTGTGGAAGGCGCATGGCAAACCCTGCAAGATGCCGTTGCCAGTGGCCGCATAAGCAAAGCGGTA
>CAMBDR010000595.1 GCA_945864765.1 Janthinobacterium lividum
GTTAGCGGCAACTATGGTGAATACAGCGATACGGCTTGGGCGCAGTCGCTCGACAGTACCGCCCCCGGCAGTCAAACCAGAGACAACGACGGTGCAACCTCACTCAAAGCATGGACAAAACTCTTGCAAAGCCAGGTGCGCGACCCAGAGCAGCCGCCACTCGATCTACCCGTATTTGCTTATTACGATACGGATCGTTCATGGTCACAACAGCGCACCCACATCAGCCTGGACCCTGCCAAGCATGCCGATACGGGCAGCGACTTTTATGTCCGCACTTTCGCTTACCGTGATTGCCTCAAGTCGGCCCCCTCATACAATACATTTGAAGAATGGTTTGAAGCGATTTTCATAAACCACCGTGAAACACAAATCACCAATAAAGAAGCCGGTTTGGCCGAGGATGCGCCTTCCATCTGGCAGGACTCGATCAAAGTGGTGCAACAAGCAATCGACAGCTTACTGAGAAAGCACACAGGCTGGCATAGTCTGGAATATAGCGTATCGCATGAAAAGTCCTTAATCTTGCGCAATGACCAGCAACTCACGCTAAAAGTATCCCAATTAAGCGATGGCATTCGCAATATACTGGGAATGGTTGGCGATCTGGCGTTTCGCTGCGTCAAAATCAACCCGCATCTGGGTAGCCGCGCCGCATTGGACGCGCACGGCGTGGTGCTGATTGACGAAATCGATATGCATTTGCACCCCGGCTGGCAGCAGCAAGTGGTGGGCCAATTGTGCGAAGCCTTCCCCAAGATTCAATTCATCGTCACCACCCATAGCCAGCAAGTACTAAGCAGTGTTTTTGCACGCAGTATTCGCCAATTACCCCAGCAGGCAAAGATGCATGCGGATCATTTTGAAATTGAACCCGTTCAGTATGAAACACGCGGCGTCGCCAGTTCGGATATTTTGGCACGTATCATGAAAATTGACGAAGTGCCAGACGTACCGCAGTCCAGAGAATTAAATCAATACCGCGCATTGATTCAGCAGAACTTGCACGAGAGTGCGGCAGGCCAGGCTTTGGCAGAAAAATTAACCCGGCACTTTGGTGAACGTCACCCGGAAATGCTGGAATGTACCCGCATGATCAAGCTGGAAGAGGTGAAACGCAAAGTTGAAGCAGCCCGTGCCGAAAAGGCGGCGAAGGCTGCCGGAGTGGGCCATGCGTAAGCTAACACGCGGCCCAAATGCCCCAGCTTGCTTGGCGCAATACCATTATGCCCATCACCCATGGAAGCCAAGCGACGCAGAAAAAGATGAAATCTGAGCTGAAACGACGCTCCCGTTCTTTACCGCTATCAGGCATGCACTGACCGCACACCACGAGAGTTAGTCATGACGGAAATTTGATATTTATCCGCTACTTCACGCCACATCACGCCACATCACGTACAATCAAGCCTGTCGCCACATCATCGTGGCGTTTTTCATCGAAAGGCTTATTGTGTCAAGCGCGCTGCCCCTCACGCCACCCGGCCTGTTTTATCGCCACCGCTTACCCGTGCGCATCATGCATTGGGTGAATGTGATCAGTTTTTTCCTGATGTTCATGAGCGGCCTCACCATTTTCAATGCGCATCCGCATCTATATTGGGGCAAAGATTCGTATGCGGCAACACCTATGCTCTCGATTGGTTCGCTGGAAGACAAAAACGGTCAGGTGCATGGCTACACCCAAATTTTTGGCTACCAATTTGATACCGATGGCGTACTCGGTGCCTCCTACACAGGTAACAATGCCCAAAAAAGTCTGCGTGCCTTCCCCGCTTGGGCCACGTTACCCAGCCAGCAATGGTTGGCCATGGCGCGCCACTGGCATTTGTTTTTCTCCTGGATTTTTGTCGTCAATGGGCTGTGCTTTATCGCTTACGCCATTTTCAGCGGCCATTTAAAACGCGATTTGCTGCCCTCCATGGCGGAATTGCGCCAAATTCCGCAATCGATCAAAGATCATTTACGCTTCAAACACCCCACGGGCGACGCCGCCAAACGCTATAACGTGCTGCAAAACATCGCCTATCTGATCGTGATTTTTGTTTTATTGCCCTTGGTGGTGATGGGTGGCTTTGCCATGTCACCGCGTTTGAATGCGGTGTTGGACGGCGGTTGGGTCGATTTATTGGGTGGCCGCCAATCGGCGCGCACGCTACATTTTTTGGCGGCTTGGGCCTTGCTGGGCTTTATCTTCATTCACGTGTTTGAAGTGATTGTTACCGGTTTGTGGAACAATTTGCGTTCGATGATCACCGGCCATTATCGGGTGCCGCCGGATAGTCCAGTCGCCGCACCCGCCGCTGCACCCACCTCTGCGCCCGCCCCTGCCAGCACGTCATCCAATCATCACGCCAGCAAGGATCAAGCATCATGAATCAGAAAAAATCCCCGCGCCGCAATTTTTTACGCCTTGGCCTGGTCACCATGGGCAGCGCCTTGCTGAGTGCCTGTGATCGTTTATCCAATACCGAGAGCTTTGGCAAGTTGTTAAAAAGCGCGCAAAACCTGAGCCACGGTGCGCACAGCCTGGTTGCCGGGCGTAAAGCGATGGCACAGGAATTTACCGAAGCCGACATCCGCGCCAGTTTTCGCGGCAATGGCAGCACCGAACCCAAGGGCACCAGGTACAAAAACTGGGTGGCTGATAATTTTGCCTCATGGAAGTTGGAAGTGGGCGGTCTGGTGGAAAAACCGATGGCGTTCAGCATGGCCGAACTCAAAGCCATGCCCGCCCGCACCCAAATTACCCGGCACGACTGCGTGGAAGGCTGGAGCCAAATCGCCAAATGGCATGGCGTGCCGCTGCACCTGATTTTGGCCCAGGTAAAACCTTTGCCAGAAGCAAAATATGTGGTATTTCGCTGCGCCGATTCGATGGATGATGAAGCCGATGACGAAGAGGTGGACGACCCAGCGACCGAAGATGCATTTTATTACGAAAGCGTGGATATGGACGACGCCTGGCACGCGCAAACCATTTTGGCCTATGAAGTGAATGGCCAAGCCCTGCCGGTGAAAAACGGCGCGCCGCTGCGGGTGCGCATTGAGCGGCAGTTGGGTTATAAGCATGCCAAGTATCTGGTGAAGATTGAACTGGTGGCGAGTCTGGATAAAATTCGCGGTGGTAATGGCGGGTATTGGGAGGATAAGGGGTATGAGTGGTATGGGGGGATTTGATTGGGCGAAGGTTTTATAAGTGGCGAATGGGTTAGCGGTCGCTTCCCGGCACGGCATAATCCATCAACACTTGCAAAACCCGCCCCACCAAGCCCACATCCATCTGCATTTTGCGCAAACACCCCGCCAAATAATCCTCGTCACGCACCAGCGCCAAGGCCTGCGCATACGCGCCCCCCAGGTGCGCACCATACGCAAGCGCCGCTTTTTCCCATGCCGGCAGCGGAATCGGCCCCCATTGATCCATCATCATTGCCAAATCAATGATGTCGCGACTCATTACCGATTTATCCTGGCCCCGGTCTGCATTGGCCAGCAGTTTTTCGGCAAACATATCAATCCTGGACAGGGTTGGCACCTTTAGCCGCGGATCAACACTGCCTTCAATCGCAATTCTGCCTTCGCTGACAATCTCCAGTTTGATCGGCACGCCATCGACCGCAAGCAGGGTGCGAATCCCATAGCGGTCGGCCCGCACTTCGCGCAAATGCCTGATTGGTTGCGTGAGCAATGGCCCCAGCTCGTGCGTCACGGTATTGCGCAGCAGGCGATAACCGCTATTGGAGGCACATAAAAAATCGATATCCAGCGATTCACGATATTCATCCAGCAGCAGCACAATGGCGGTGCCGCCCGCAAAATAACATTGCGCCTGTTCCAGCA
>CAMBDR010000596.1 GCA_945864765.1 Janthinobacterium lividum
GTATATTCCCAACCAATTGGCGGCGGGGGTGGATATTTTTGCACCCAAACTCACCACCACCTGGCAAGACCTTGGATTAATCACCCGCTACGCCTGAGTGGCACCGGCGGCATAAGCAGATAATGCTCTCTGAATGAGCACGAAGGAAGAACATGATTACTTATCAATTAATGCGCGGCTTGCTGCCATCCGCAGGGGCCAGTGCCAGTGCCAGCGCCAGTGCCCTCGCCCACATCGATTTGTCAGCCCTGCTGGCGGCGCTGTTGGCTGCTTTCCCCGCGCTGGGTTTGCTGGCAAATACGCCGCAAGACCCTTATTACCATGCCGAGGGCGATGTCTGGACACACACTTGCATGGTGCTGCAAGCCCTGATCGAAAGCCGCGACTATGCCGACGCGAACGATGACGAACGCTTCGTCCTGTTTTACGCCGCGCTGCTGCACGACATCGCCAAACCGGATACCACGGTTATCGATGAAGCTACGGGTCGCATCGGCCAACCGGGGCATTCGCGCCGGGGCGCAATCGATGCGCGGATTTTGCTGTGGCGGGCCGGGGTGCCGTTTGCCCTGCGCGAGGCGATTTGCCGCATCATCAGCGTGCATCAACTGCCGTTTTTTGCGGTGGGTGGCAATAAAAATGGCCAGAGCGCGCAGTTTTTGATTCACAAACTGTCGCACGAGCTGGATTTGCGTTTGCTGTGTGCGGTGGCCGAAGCGGATATGCAGGGGCGGCAGTATGAGAAAAAGGGGGATTGTTTGGTCGATATCGAACTGTTCCGCGAAATGGCACGTGAAGAAGCTTGCTACGGCCAACCCAAACAGTTTGCCGATTTGCATACCCAACTGGCGTATTTTCGTGGGGCCGGGATTACGCCGGACTATCCGTTTTATCAAAATCCCGGTTCCAGGGTGATGGTGCTGTCGGGGCTGCCCGCCTCCGGCAAAAATACCTGGGTGGCGAAAAACCACCCAAATCTGGCGGTGATTTCTTTCGATGATGCGCGCGCTGAATTGGGTTTGAAGCATGGCGCAAATGAGGGCGCGGTGGCGCACAAGGCGGTGGATGATGCCAAGGCGCTGTTGCGCAAAAAAGCGCCGTTTATTTGGAATGCCACCCATTTGTCCAGCCAAATGCGCAAGAAAACGCTGGATTTGCTATATGCCTATGATGCCCAAGTGGAGTTGGTGTATATCGAACAACCGGAAGCGCTGATTTTGAGCCGCAACCATCAGCGTGATACCAGCCTTAGCAATGCCGGGATCATGAAGATGTTGTTTAAATGGGAGGTGCCCTTGCCGACCGAGGCGCATGTGGTGCGCTATCTTGCGGCGTAGCAATTGATATGCCGGGCGGCGTGAAAATGCCGAGCGGGACTGAGACGGCTCAGCCCCGCTGGTTATGAGATTTCAATCGCGCTCGATGTTAATTGCCTTCTTCCATCGCCAAACGCCGATGGTCTTCCAGATTAAAATTCGATTGTTGGAATTGCTGTAAAGCCGCCAGCCGATTCGCTTCAGGCAGCGCTTGCAACTTGGCGCGCTCGGCCTTATACGCGGCATACTTCGCCTTCCATTGCGCTTCTTCCTGATCCAGTGCGGCCAAACCAGCAGCGGCATCGGCCGAGAAGGTTTTGGCGCGCATTTGATACACGTCTTGCTCGCTACCACCAGCGGCGCGAATTTTTTGCGCGGCCTCTTCCATCCGTGCCAATTGCAAGGGCGCGTCTTGCGCCTCGCGCACGGCAGGGGGGCGGGCGGCATCGACTGCGGCATAGCGTTTGGCTTTTTCCGCTTCGCTCAAGGTTTTGTCATCCGCAATTTCCAGCCTGGCCACGGCATCGCGGTCATAGGCATCAGAAAAACCAAACAAGCCTTCACTTTCTTTGGCATTGAAAAACTTGGCACGCACTTTTTGCATCGCCAATAAACGCCCACGTACCGCTTCGGCAGTCGTGCCTTTAATCGTCGCGATTTTATCCACTTCTGCCAAGGCACGTTTGTAATCCAGATAGCGCCCCATCAAACGCCGGGCCTGCTCTGCCGCAGCAGGGCTTAACTTACGCCGCAATTCGCGCTCGGCTTCCACCTCAATCGCCGCCAGATTCTTTTCACCCAGCGCATTGAGGTAGTAGTCAAACAAATGCCCCAATTCCGCATCCACTACCAGCTCGTTATTCACTTCTTTCAAATCACCATCGGGTTTGGTGCCCACCATGGACGGCACAAACGGCACAGGCTCGCCCGGCTTGGTCACCACGGGTGCGGGTTGGGGCTGAACCAGCTCCGGTTCCTTTGGCGAAAAATGCATCATCGTCAGAAAAACCGCGGCCACGCCGGCCGCGCCAAATCCTACATGTAATTTTTGAATTTTCATAATGAGCTTACAACCCCATACTTTGTAAACGATTGGCGTGGGCGCGATACACCGATTTTGGATTGGTTTCAAACAGATGAACAATACCCGTCACCTGATTCACCACATCCAGATGATTCATCCTGTAATCATTGCGCAGCACTTTGCCCAGGTGCATCGAGCATTGTGCTACCACACCATCATTTTTCGCCCCGAAAAATGCCAGTCCCAACAAACCAAACGAGGCATCGGTCACATCCAGCACATTGGTCATGCTGCTGGAACCACTCCATGAAAAGTAAGCGGTGGTACCGACCGGGCCACCATTGTAGCTGCGGGTGACCGAATAAGCGCCTTCGCCACAGGCCGTGGTTGGCACACCTTCGGGTGCAATCTTGTTAAATGCCAGCGAGCCAGCGGTACTGAGCGACTTGGCGGCGGCCAAGCCATTGGCCGGCAAGCCTTTACCACCGGATATCCATGCAATAAAGTTGGAAAGGCCATTGCCAATTGCGTTGATCACACTGGACGGCGCAACACCAATGAGCACATCAGCAATCACCGTACCCTTATTCACACCATCCACACTGGTCACCGAAGCAATCAGTTCAGGGTAATAATGCGCAACATAACGTATGGTAGGGCTGCCATGGCTGTGCCCGATCAGATTGATTTTGGCCGCCTTGTAAGTCACCAGGGCCTGCTTGATTTGCAAAGCCAGTTGCTTGCCGCGCTCTTCAGTACTGTTGGCAGCCGACACCTGAGCCAAAATTACCGTTGCCCCGCCTGCTCTTAAATCAGCAGGAACACCGTAAAAATATTCGACCGGGCCAATGTTATCAAAACCAAACAACCCATGCACCAGCATAATGGGATATTTGGTTTGGGTATAACCCGCCGCCAGTGCCGGGGCCGGTAAAACTGCTGCTGCGAGAAGTGTTGTACCGATGCATTTCAATAGTTGCTTTTTCATTTTGTCTCCTTCGTTAGAAAGTCTGCAAAAAAGCGGTGACATGCGCCACCGCCGAAACCTTGATATATTATTGTCGGGTTTCCCTGCCTGGCAGATTACAGCCCCATATTGACCAGGCGGTTGGCATGTTGCCGATACACTTCTTTTGGATTGGTTTCAAACAGATGAACAATCCCAACCAATTGATTGATGGAATCGGCGTGATTCATTTTGTAGTCGGTACGCAGTACTTTGCCCAGCCTCATCGAGCATGCCGCTACTACGCCGTCATTTTTCGCGCCGAAAAATGCCAGGCCCAACAAACCAAACGCAGGGTCGCTGACATCGAGAATATTTGTTACGCTGCTGGAACCGCCCCATGAGAAGTAAGCGGTGGTGCCGATTTTTCCTGGCGTGTAAGCACGGGTGACCGAATAAGCACCTTCGCCACAGGCAGTGGTCGGCACACCTTCTGGTGCCACCTTGTTAAATGCCAATGAGCCGGCGGTACTGAGCGACCTGGCA
>CAMBDR010000597.1 GCA_945864765.1 Janthinobacterium lividum
CTCATCAACTTTTTACAAGGAAAACAAAATGTTTGATTTTACTTTAGCCCTGAACGATGCAGTGTTACCTGTGCAATTGCCAAATGATTCGATGCCGTCAGTTGGGCAAGCTGACGACCCGAACAACCCAGGGGTGCCCAAACCGCCGAAGGGGATTTTTTTATCGGCGCTCGGAATTGGACAATTGCCGAATGATTCGATGCCGTCAGTTGGGCAAGCTGACGACCCGAACAACCCAAGTGTGCCAAAACCAAGCAAATAATTTTTTAGGACTGCGAAATAGATGATGATTGCACAACCCCAACAACCCACAACACCCATGTCCGAATATTTGGCCCGTGGTGCAGCTTGCATCATTGTATTGGGGTATGAGCAGATTGCAACCATCGTCTTGCAAATATCCAAGCCCTATATAAACTATCCATTGCCTGCCATGTTGCTGGCGCTTGTACTGGCAATCATCATGCCACTGCTCGGCAAACGGCCCGTGATACGCGATTTGCGGGAAATTTGCTGGCTTGATGTTGGCGTGCAAATCGGCGGCGCGGTTATTGCCCAAAACAATGACAAGCTGTTTTGGTACGCTGTCTGTGCCAATGCAATCCTTTTCATGAAATGGGCGCGCATATTTTGGCCTGAACGTCATCAAAACGGTAGTCCGGCAAGTTGGCCCATCTTTGGCTTAATCGGGCTATTTCAACGCAAGCAATACCCGAATCGATTAACCCAACTACAAACATTACGCGCCTGGCTGGCCATATTGCTGTGCCTGGGTGCAGGTTATGCACATCAGGTGTGGACGATCAAAGCCGGGTTGTTGGTTCCACTATGCCTGATTGTCACCCTTGTACTAATCTACGCAAAACCGCTTATTGCCGGTATTGAAGCCCAACAAGCCCAGCTACTCACCACCACCGCAGAACTGGCCGCCGCCAGCGAGAAAGCCAAGGCGGCCGATGTGCTGGCGCAGTTGGCGGCAGAACTGGCCCTGAAAAACCAGCAACTGGAAACGCTGAACCAAAGCCTGACAATAGCCAATGATGATCTGGAAATAGCCAACCTGCGGCTCGAATGCGCCAACCTGGAACTGGCGCGCAACGCACGCGTAACAACGCAAGCCAACCATGACATTTCGCCCTTGATTGGCTTCATCCATACTTACGCCGACACCCTGCTCAGCACACCGCTGGATGCCACCCAAAGCCAGCACGTTAGCAATATTCGCGCAGCCAATATGCTGGTGGCCGAGCGCATGGAAAAAATCATTGGCATTCAACGCTCGGTTGTATTGGAAAAATTATCGATTTTTTCTGCCATCCAATTGGATGAGGTGCTCTATAGCTGCGAAGAACCGTTCGCCCTGCTGGCGCGCAGTTATCAGATGGATTTTTCCATCAAAGGCAATAGCGCATTCACCGTGTGGAGCAACGCCGAATATTTGCAGCGCATCATTCACAATCTGGTCAAAAATGCGCTGGTTCACAACCCGCCCGGCACCCGCGTGCGCATCCGCATTACCCCATGGCACGCAGGTTTTAAGGTGCGCATATTGGACACGGGCAAGGGCATCCCCGAAGCCGCAGGCGAAATACCGACAGCCAATTTTATCGCCTTGGTGCAACGCATCAGCAGCCGCGAAAATCACCCCGGCAGCACGGGCACAAGCACAGGCACCAGCGCAAGCACCAGCAGCCACGGTATCGGTTTGCAAAGTGTGGCGGCACTCAGTCTCGAACTGGCGATGCCGATTAAACTCTACACGCGCCGAAAATTGGGCGCAATTTTTGAATTTTATTTGGAACACGCGGCAGATTTGCCGCCAGAAGTGGGAACCATGCAAAATCTCATGCAACAATCATCGCCAGAATAGGAGTACACCATGAAATAATGGGCTTGCACGATATCGAGAAAGTACGCTCGACCTGTATTGGATAAGCTGTACCCGCCGTATTGGCCAGGTACAGCATGTATGACATGATTGAACGCACCGCTCGCTGCGCTTAATCACCTTGCCGTCGCCCCGGATTGGCGCTGAGCGGCATGGGTCGCTTACACCTTTTCATTGCCAGCACCGGTTTTACTACCTTACTTGCTGCCTTGCTCACCATGCTAACCATGGCGATCATGCTCATGACGATAAGCATACCGATCATGCTGCCACCTCTTCATCCGCTTCTTGTTTGACTGGCCGAACCATCTGTTGATGCGCTGGCCGCTGGCGTCTGTCACGCTCACGGCTTACACGCCGCGCCACGGTGCGGGCGGCCCGGTTCATGGCCCGGTCAATGGCAATATACAGATCACTCGACACATCTTCCACTACCACCACCTGGGCACCTGGAATTTGAACCTGCACCAACGCCCGCATGTCTTCGCCGCCGCGTGGGCCATTAATATCCGACAGGCGCACCATCACGCAAGAGACATGGTCACGTGCCCAATTCAAATCACTGGCCAGACGATGTTGAGTGTGTTGCAATAAGCCTTCAGTCAGTTTGAAACCTTTTGCTTGAATATCGATACGCATAATTTTCTCCAATAAGATAACACTAAAAAGTAACACTAATAAGTAATGCAAAAAAACCTGTCAGGGCTACAGCCCTTTTGCTGCTGCGTTTTCTGCTGCGTTTTCTGCTGCGTTTTCTGCTGCGTTTGCTGCTGCGTTTGCTTGAAACTGCCGCCATCTTAAACAATTCGATTGCATCGAACAAATCGAATATACTTCTCACAAAACTCGAAAAAACCGATACATTGGAGTAAGCCATGAACAATCTGAATTACAAGCACCTGCGCTACTACTGGATGGTTGCGAAAACTGGCAGCGTGAGTCGCGCCGCAGAACAATTGCACCTGACCGCCCATGCGGTGAGTGGCCAGTTGAAAGAATTTGAAGAGTCCTTGGGCGTGGCACTGTTTCGCCGCAATGGGCGCTCATTGGAGTTGACCGATGCAGGTCAGCGTATCTTGCACCATGCCGATGATATTTTCAGATTGGGCGACCAGGTGCTGGAAGTGTTGCACGGCCAGGCAACCCGACAAGCCCGGCGTTTTCGGGTTGGGATTGCCGATGCCGTGTCCAAGCTCCTGGCTTACCGCCTGCTGGAACCAGCGATGAAACTGCCCGAATCGATACGCATGATCTGTCGTGAAGGGCGCATGGCGCTGTTATTGGCCGAATTGGCAGTACATCGGCTGGATTTGATCCTGGCCGACCAGGCCATGCCTGGTCATTTTAATGTACGCGCCTATAGCCATTTGCTGGGTGAATGTGGTTTGACCGTCTTTGCCACCGAAAAACTGGCGCAAACCCTGAATGGGCCATTCCCTGCCATGCTTCAGGGTGCGCCGATTTTACTCCCGGGTGAAGACGTGGCACTTCAGCCGAAGCTGTTGAAATGGCTGGATCGGCACCAATTACACCCGATCATTGTTGGCGAGTTTGACGACAGTGCGCTAATGAAGTCCTTCGGGCGCGCCGGTGCCGGGGTATTTGCCGCACCCAGCGCCACCAGCAAGCAAATCTGTCAGCAATACAATGTCATCGAAATCGGCCAGATTACCGATATCACCGAGCAAATCTGGGCCATTACCACCGAACCACGCATGACCGACCCGGCCACGATGGCGATCAGCATGGCGGCACGCGATGATATGTTGGTTGATGCGGCGTGATAGCGCGCCTTAATGCTCACTGGTGAGCTTAAAGAACTTCTCCGGCGAAACCCGGATTGCCGCACCAGTCGGGCAGGCGCGCACGCAGGCTGCCCCGCCCTTTAAATCCATACAAAGATCACACTTGACCGCTTTTTTCGCCACCGTCGGGTCGGCCTC
>CAMBDR010000598.1 GCA_945864765.1 Janthinobacterium lividum
TGACCCCGGTTTCAGACCTCACTTCCGGACTGCTTTCCGCTTTGGCTTCCACCAGTACCGCCTGCACTTGCGCATCGGGTTGCCCATAAATTTTTTGCTCACGCTCGTGTACCGTGAGCTTGCGCAAACGCCCGCCCTTACACGGGCCACCGACACAGGAACCGGTTTCCGGTACATAAATCGCCCCATGCGTCGAACACATAATATATAAGCCGCTCGACTCAAAAAACAAGCCTTTTTCCCAGTCCAATTCAATCGGCACGTGCGCACAACGATTCAAATAGCCATGAATCTGGCCATCGTAGCGCACCACAAAGCCGGTCGTCACATCGCCCCAGATTTGCACCGGGAAACGCACCCCTTTGCCGCCTTCTTCAAGCTGATCCGATTCGCAAATATAAATTTCCATCATCCTACTCCTCAATCCGCTTTTTCGTTACGCTTTATCGTTACGCATTGGCATTCAACCATTGATGCAGTTGCGGCACATTGCTGGCGCAAAACAGCGGCTGACACTGATTCAATTTTTCCAGCGAATGCGCGCCATATTGCGCCCCAATGCCCGCCGCACCCGCATTTTTAGCCATCAACAAGTCATGACTGGTATCGCCTATCATCACCGTGCGCGCCATGTCTTGCCCCAACTCACGCGTTAGCTCCTGCAACATGGCCGGATGCGGCTTGGAAAATGTTTCATCGGCGCAACGGGTAGCGTGAAATGCGGACAGCAAACCAACCTGATCCATGGCCCGATTCAAACCAATGCGGCTCTTCCCGGTCGCCACCGCCAAAAAATACCCATGCTGCGCCAGGTCTTGCAACATCTCTGGCACTCCCTCAAATAAAACCAAGTCATTACCCCGATCCAAATAATGGTGGCGATAGCGCTCCACCATGCGTGTATAAAAGCCTGGGTCTACTCCCGGCAGCACCGATTGCATAGCCTCGTGCAGCCCCAAACCGATCACATGCGCCGCATCCTCGTCGCTGGGCACGGGCAAATCCAAATCCTTGGCCGCCGCCTGAATACACAACACAATGGTCGCCGTACTATCCATCAGCGTACCATCCCAATCAAATACAATCAAATCAAATTGCCGCTTGGCCATACTTTACCTTTATTTTTTTCAATAAATCAACCCTGGCCCACGGGTAATTCCGGCCCCAGGGAACGCATAAAACGCTCACACTCATCGGCTAAAGGCGCATTGACTGAGGTAATTTTCCCGGTTTCCGGATGGGTAAAACTAAGTTTATACGCATGCAAAAACATTCGCTTTAAAGCCACGCGTTGGCCTTGCGCTTTTTGCAAAGCTTTATTCAGCGCAAAATCACCATATTTATCATCGCCCGCAATCGGAAAACCATTGGCCGCCAAATGCACCCGAATTTGATGGGTACGCCCGGTTTTTAATTCAGCTTCGAGTAAAGCAAAATCCTGAAACTTGCGCAATAAATTAAATATGGTATGCGAAGGCATGCCATCTTCTTGCACTCGCACCCGACGCTCGCCATCGGGTCGGGTAAATTTATGCAAAGCCAATTTAACATGTTGCCGGGTATTTTTCCAATCCCCCGCCACCAAGGTTAAATAACGCTTATCGAGTGCACCCTCCCGAATTTGCTCATGCAAATTGATTAACGCAGATCGTTTCTTTGCCAACATTAAAATACCCGATGTCTCTCGATCCAAACGATGCACCAATTCCAAAAACTTGGCATCGGGCCGCGCCGCACGCAATTGTTCGATGACGCCATACGACACGCCAGAACCACCATGTACCGCCACACCCGCCGGTTTATTAATAATCAGGAGATGGCTGTCCTCAAATAAAATGGCAAATTCTTCGCCGGGAACATAATGCTCTGACTTTTCAGCAACACGTATCGGGGGAACCCTAATAATATCACCCACCTTCAATCGATAGGTTTGATCTATTCTCCCTTTATTAACGCGCACCTCCCCGGAGCGCAAAACACGATATACATGACTCTTTGGCACACCTTTGCATATTTTTAATAAAAAATTATCGATGCGTTGTCCATCTTCTGCATCGGTAATCGTTATCAACTGCACCTGGTGCTGGACTTGGCCTGATGGTGGTGCAACCTCACCTGATTTCTCAAGTAAAGGTAATTTCCCGGATTTTCTCTGTAAGTCCTTCATTTTGAATATATAATCCTTGAGCGGCGAACGTAATTCGACGCAAGTGTAAGAATAAAAAGAGCATTCTACACAGAGGCGCTTCCGCTGGCCTCGCGAATTCGCAAATTCAGTGGAAAATTTGTGTATGCACCATTTTAGTGCGAGTCCTTGTTGCACCGCCGTTGTAATCGGCGCAGTTGCAATGGGATAACGCGCCGAAGTGCTGGAAGAGATAGTTTGAATCATTTATAAAGATAAGTCTGATTAGCACGGTAACACGTTTATAACACTGCGCGAGCTTGCCTGTTTGGCCAGTGCTCTGTGTGCGGTATCCATAACGTATGCTGCTGGTTGGTTGATGATGATGTGCCCTTGGGCCCAAAATGATGGCCCGGAATGCAAGCTTGCCGCTTGTTGCCCGCCGATGCTGCGCCCGACTTACAAAGTCGCATGGTTCGCAAACATCAGGCGCACAACAAGCGCCAAGCCTGACCTTGGCCGCTTCAACCCCACAAGGCATTGCCGCCCTGACAAATTTATCCTCCAAATTGTCACCTCCTCGCCTACATCCCAGTGCGGTTGCCGCTGCTAACACAGCGGCTTACAAAGGCGTTAGCGCCACGGAGTATTTTATGAAACGTATGTTATTTAATGCCACCCAGCAAGAGGAGTTGCGGGTAGCCATTGTCGATGGGCAAAAACTCATCGATATTGATATTGAAGCAAGTGGACGAGAGCAGCGCAAGTCCAATATCTACAAAGGGGTTATCACCCGCATCGAACCCTCGCTCGAAGCCTGCTTTATCAGTTATGGCGAAGAGCGGCACGGTTTTTTACCATTCAAGGAAGTTGCCCGCTCTTATTTTCGCGAAGGCGTTGATGTGCGCAATGCCAGCATCAAGGATGCATTGCGCGAAGGCCAGGAAATCATGATTCAAGTGGAAAAGGAAGAGCGCGGCAATAAAGGTGCCGCCCTCACTTCCTTTATTTCCCTGGCTGGCCGTTACTTGGTGCTGATGCCCAACAACCCCCGTGGTGGCGGTGTTTCACGCCGGGTTGAAGGTGAAGAGCGGCAAGAATTGCGCGAAACCATGGATAAGCTCGATTTGCCAACCGGCATGTCGGTGATTGCGCGCACCGCAGGCATCGGACGCAATGTTGATGAATTGCAATGGGATTTAAATTATCTGATGCAATTATGGCGCGCCATTGAAAGTGCCGGCAAATCCAATAGCGGTGCATTTTTGATTTATCAGGAATCGTCACTGGTGATTCGTGCGATTCGCGATTATTTCCAACCGGATATTGGCGAAATTTTGATCGATACCGATCATATTTACGAGCAAGCGCACCAATTCATGGGCCATGTCATGCCCGACATGGTACACCGCGTCAAGCGCTATAGCGACGACGTGCCTTTATTCTCCCGCTTCCAGATCGAACACCAGATCGAAACCGCGTATTCGCGCACCGTGCCCTTGCCTTCTGGCGGCGCGATTGTGATCGACCATACCGAAGCCCTGGTTTCGGTCGATGTCAACTCGGCACGCTCAACCCGGGGTGGCGATATCGAAACCACGGCGTTTAATACCAATTGCGAGGCGGCGGAAGAAGTCGCGCGTCAATTGCGTTTGCGCGACTTGGGCGGCTTGATCGTTATCGACTTCATCGATATGG
>CAMBDR010000599.1 GCA_945864765.1 Janthinobacterium lividum
GCAATCGCAGCTTTGTGGTTACATGGGCACAACTAGCGCGTGCTGCATTGCGCCATCGCCGTTCACAATGCCAGTGTTTCAACCCTCGCTTGCACTTGCGCGCGTAAGTAATTCGTTCTGGCATAACTGCCTGTTTGTTATAGTCGCCAGCGGTCGCAAGGTGCCAGCCCACTATTTTGGCAAAACCCATGTCTCCCGGTTAAAACGGCAGTTTGGCACCGCATTGAAATAGGTGGGGCTTTTCAGGCAAAAAAAGGGCGCATCCCTTGGCTGGAATGCGCCAGGTGTGGTGGTTATTTCTTTGGCGGCACGCTCTTCAGTAGCTCAGTTTCAAACAAATCTTGCATGCCGGGTCTGGCTGCAAAAGCCCAAGGTGGATATCAGCGCCATCATGGAAGACTTACGCGGCATTATCGATGTGATGGTCGAAACCGTGCCGCAAAGCCTGGTCGAACAAAAACGCAGCCAATATGATTTGGCCGGCATCGACTTTGAACGCCTGCGCGTCGAATTTGCCAAATCCGCTTACAAAGACACCGCCATGCGCACCTTGCAAGCGCGCTTCACGCGCGAAGGCTTGTGCAGCGAAAAAGAGTTGCCTGTGTTCGACCTGCTGAGTAAAGACAAAGTCGATTTGAGTAAAAACGCCATCGCCAAAATCAAAGCCGTGGTGGTGGCTTTAATGGCCAATATTTCTGATCGGCAAGCGCAAATGATACGCTTGCAAGACCGCGCCAGCGCACAGGCGCAGAGCAGAAACTTGATTATCAAACAAATGCTGGCGGGCATGTCGGAAGGTTTTTCTTCCGGTGAGATTGAACTGCGTGCGATCTGGGTGTATCACCATCTTGGCAATACCGCGCAACCTGCGTGATCGTGAAGATGCGCATTAAGGAATGTTAATAAATTTTTCGGAATCCTTCTGCGATGTCGGCTAACTCCAGCATAAATGTTGTTTTTTTCGTCCTGTCGTGTGCGCCCAGCCCTGAAATTGGGTTGTAGCGCAAAACGGCCATGATCAGGTAATTATCTTTTGAGTGTTCACCTTGACAATAGACAAGGCACGAATCACTGGTGCGGCGAAATTGCACAATGCGTAGCCAGTTTGGGTGAGACTTTTCATCGCGTAAGTGGACGTGTTTCACTTCTGCTGCCAAGACTGACGAAGGGCGATCATACGGTTCATCACGGCCAAAAATTTGGCCAGGTTGCCCGGTTCTTTTGTATTCCCCAAATTCGCGAACCAATTGTTCCAGTTCACCGAATCGTCCACGCTCTTGTTCGGCAATTCGCAATGCCTTATGGGTAAAAATTCTTATATCCATTCGGTGATAACCTCAAATTCGTCCGCATTTTGACTTTTGCTATTGGCGTTCTTTTCGATTTGTGCGAGGAAAATTTCTTCGACGCGTTCGGCGAAAAGTGTGAACTCCGGGGCACTCATTTTTCCCTTGGTGCGCGCAAGGGATTGGTGCATTCGCTCAACCTGGATTTTTTTCATCATCGTACTCTTCAAAAGTAGGGGGATTTGAATCGCTTAAGGGTCGCGTGTTTGGCTCGGTTGCCCGTGCATGGTTGCGGGTAATCCTGATTTTCCCTAGGGTAATTTCTTCAGCAATGGCGGTTTCAATAAACGGCGCGTTTTCCAGCCACGCTAAAAGTTGTGGCAGGCTGTAATCAACCATTTTCAGGAACGCCAGCGTCAGTGCCTTGGCTTGGTGCGAGTCTTCGTCTTCGACTGGCATGAAGGCATAGTCGATGGCTGAAGTATCGCTAAGGTATCGGCTCACCAGCATCCAGGTGGCGTCACCGTTGGCGAAGAATTGAATTTGAACATCGACATCTTCAAACACCACTACGGGTTCCACAGCGTCGAATAGCTTTGCCCATGCGCTAAAGCCATTTATATCAGTTGTTATTAGCTTTTTCATTTTAAAGTTTGAAAATAAAACATGTATTATCCTTTAATGCCAGGTATTTTACAAGATATATTCAGGTGCTGTAGGTGATCTTGCCAAACGGCCCCTACTGATCATGACATAATTGACTTCGAACGCCTGCGCGTCGAATTTGCCAAATCACCTTACAAAGATGCTGCCATGCGCACCTTGCAAGAGCGCATAGCCGCGCACCTGGCGCAAATGCGGCATGACAATCCGGGCCGGGTCGGCATGCCCGAAGGTTTTTCTTCCGATGAGATTGAACTGCGCGCAACCTGGGTGTATCAACATCTTGGCAATACGGCGCAAGCGACGGTGCTGCATTGAACGATGAGATAGCGTTACTTTTATAGCGGCATTGTTTTTGTTGGAATTATTTATTGTCTAAATATCAGTTGTTTTGGTGAGGAGTCATGTTATGATTGCCGATTCATTTACTTTTAGAGTGTTGCCATGGGCAAAGAAGCAAAAGCCAAAACGGATGCGGAAATCTTTGCTGCGCCGAAACGAAATATGTTGGAAGTAACCATAGGCCTCAATTAAATGACGGCAAATGTCCCTGGTGTAAATGGCTACACGTTGCGTAACAAACTGTTTTTGGCGCGCGACAAAAAGCAGATATGCGAGCAAAATGGCCGGGTTATGCCTGCCACGGCGGTGGCGCAGGCGGCGCAAGCGCAGCGCAATATCGATGCAGCCACCCTGGCGCAGCAAAACGCGGCACTGGCGGCAAAGACGCCGCGCAAGGTGCTGTACAAAAAGGGTGTCACCGTAGGCGGTGCAACGGCTGCCATGTTGAAGGCCGAAGCGGCGAATGAGGAACTGGATCACTCACGCAAGCTTATGCGCAATTATTTGGTAGCCAACCCCGGTGTGGCCAAACTATTGGAGACGGATGCGCATCATATTGTGGCCTGGTTGGCTGCCTTGGCTGCGAAATCCAGACTTATATTATTTAGTGTCGGCATTGGCGTTAATGATAATGATAATTGCGCCATTCTGCCCCGATTTTTAACGACAACCATAGCTGGTATGCCAAATGCGAGCGCACATCAATTCATCCATACCCTTGAGTATTACACGAACGTATATTTTGATCTGACGAATATACCGAGTAACACCCAAGCTGAGGTTCGCATAGCATTGCGAACAATAAGAACCCAGCTTATCGCTGGCACATTCCCATACTAGCAGGTGGTCGGCATGAATATTTGGAAATTTAATAGCGCCCTTAATGGCTATACCGCTTTTCTTCAAATGATTGGCCAATCTGACGATGAGGATATATTTTTAACCGATGGGACGCCTGTAAACTGGCCGGGGCGGCGAAAAATCCACCCGCACGTCGAAAAGAACAAGAAAAAGCAAATGCCATTGGCTGACTTATCATATATCTCACCAGGCACGATTTTGCTTAACCGTAAGGCCTACGATGCCCTGAAAGATTTTCTTTCCCCCTTTGGCCAGTTGCTGGAAGTCGAATGTATGAATGAGGGCGGTTTGCTGGGGGATAAGGCGAGTGAGATCTACTACTTTTACAATGTGACGAATATTATTGCGTGCATCGATTTTGAGAAATCTGAAAAAATTGGCCACAAGATCATTAAGGAAGCGTTTTTCACTGATCGCATCCCAACCGATGTCCAGATATTCCGCGATCCGGTGCGGCTCCGCACTCAAATCTATCTAAGCGAACTGGCAAAGGAGCAATTCGTCAAACTGATTGCAGGTGCGGGCCTGGTTGGTGGCAAATTCTTTCAGTAGGCCATAATTGATGATGTTTGCTGCCTTGGGGGGCTTGTACCCCCGGTAAATATTTTTAAAGTATCATGAACTGCGCCATATAGCCCCATTATCCGCACTTAAACCACCCGCTTCG
>CAMBDR010000600.1 GCA_945864765.1 Janthinobacterium lividum
CTGGCAGCCGCCCATACACAATGGCAGCAAAAGTTGAGCCATATGGCGCAAGGGTTTGGTTTGACCCGCACGGTCAGCCTGCGCGTGGTGCAGGAGCTGGATAGCCCGGTCACCGCAGGCTGGTGGCGGCCGGTGGTGTTTGTTCCGGCGGCGCTACTGACTGGTATGCCCCCCGATTTTTTGGAAGCCTTGCTGGCGCACGAACTGGCGCACGTCAAACGCTTCGACTATGTAATTAACCTGATGCAAAGCGCGATCGAGACGCTGCTGTTTTATCACCCGGCTGTATGGTGGATATCAAAACAGATTCGGATCGAGCGCGAACAAATTGCAGACGATTTAGCAGCATCAAGACTGGGCGATACGCGGCGCTTAGCTCTTG
Organism: Janthinobacterium lividum; assembly: GCA_945864765.1. GTDB lineage: Bacteria > Pseudomonadota > Gammaproteobacteria > Burkholderiales > Burkholderiaceae_D > CAMBDR01. The sequence goes on from CAMBDR010000600.1 coordinate 383, forward strand.
CACTTCAACAACTGGACTTGTTCCAGTCTTCTATCAATCAATTTGCCCCTGCGGCAAACGGAGGAGTTCTTATGTCCCGTATCAAACGTCTTATTCGCCCTGAAGCGCGTAGCCTGAATTGGAAAGTTGCACTGCCCGTGGCTGGCCTGGCTCTGGTATGCAGCGCCTTGTATTCGAATGTGAATGCCGGTGCCAGTGCCGATGCCGATGTCGGCAAGGCTGCCCAGGCCACGCCGCCAGCATTGCCAACGCCAGCAGCACCGATGGCACTGCCCACACAATCCACGCCACCCACACCACCCGCACCATTGGCCCCACCACCGTTACCGGAACGAATTGCATCCACCCCGGACGCGGGTCTTACTACAACACGCACGCCACGCGCACCGAAAGCGCCACCAGCACCACCACCGGCCCCGCCCAAGCTGACGGAAGCACCTGAACCACCACCTGCGCCCCCACCTGCGCCCCCCGTGAGCGCATATGGCAAAGGGTTAAACTATGCGATTGTGGCCAAGTCCGGCAAAGTCATCAGCCATGGCACCGACCCTGCACAGCAAGCGCAGGCGCGCAAATTGCAGGCAGAATCGGGCAAGGATGTGCTGTGGTTCCAAAAGAACGGCAAAAGCTATGTGGTAACCGACCCAGCGCTGGTCGGCAACGCCATGGCAACCCGCGCCCCGGCCGACAAACTGGATCAACACATGCAAGCCCTGAGCCAGCAAATGGCACAAGAAGGCAAGAAGCTGGAAGCGATAACGTCCAAAATGACCGATGTGGAACATACCGAGGCCAACCAGGCATTGCAAGCGGCGATTGCCCAATTGGGCGAAAAAATGTCTGCCATCGGTAGCAAGCAAGGTGCAATTGGTGCTGAAATGGGTAAGCTGGGGGCAGAAATGGCGCAAGCGGATTCCGAATCAGCACGCGAGCGACTGAAACAACAAATGGCGCAACTGAAGCAACAAATGGAGCCTTTGCACAAAGAAATGAAGCAGATGCAAGCCGAGATGCATGCAGAAACCAAGCGTTTAATGAAAAACGTCGCGCCCATGAATAAGCTGGGCCAGGAAATGCGCGAAAAAGCCGAACCCATGCGTGAGTTAGGCAAACAAATGGGCAAACTGGGCAATGAACGTGCCAAAATCGAGCAAGAACTGGCACGCGCCATTAACGACGTGATTGAAAAATCCCTGGCAACAGGGGCGGCCAAATCGCTCTAAAATGGCCCACCCCAAACAACACGACGTCCTTGGTTCGCTTTTACGGTAAAATCACCGCTGGTGGCGTGGCAAAACCACCAGCCCCGATTGTAATTTCCGACGCGAGACATTTCCCATGAGTAAAGCCAGATTAACTGCGGTGACCATTGAGCGCTTCAAATCGTTCAAACAAGCTACACGAATCGAGCTGCCATGGTTAACCATCATTTTGGGGCGCAATAACTGCGGTAAAAGCTCACTGATCCAAAGTCTGTTATTGCTCAAGCAAACCTTGGCAGACCCACGTGCGGAAGTAATGCTGCGGCTGGAAGGCATGATTGATGCGTTTAACTTGCGCGAGCTTACCCATGGGTGGCCTGCCGCTGCTGATGAGGTGATTGGGCCAGAAATTACGTTGGAATGGGATTGTGAGGTCGATGTTGCGGCGGCCCTGCCCAACCAGCCGAAACGCCCAAACCTGGCAAAGCTGGCGGGTGTGCCATGGCTAAAAGACCGACCAGCCAAACGACAGCTCCAAACCACAATGAAGCTGGCAACGGCAGAGCGGCACGGATCAACCCAACTTACATCCATACACTTGTATTCCAAAGACAAGCAAAACGGTCAGGGCGCAACCTGGCATATCGATTTGCGCAAAAAGCCCTGGACATGTACGTGGAACAGCAAAAAAACTGACCAGCTTTCGGTCGAACTCGACCATTTCATTCCGATCTTGCAAATTGGCAAAGAAAACCTTAGCCCAAGGTCGGAAAATCGCGCTTTTCACAATGCGTATCTGGTCTTGTTTGAACAACCATTGGCAGCGCTCAAAACATTGCTCACGAATTTGAATTACCTCGGTTCATCGCGCATGCCGCCATCGAGCCTGTTCAAGCCTGCCACCTCAGACCCAAGCGAAATTGGCGTCAGCGGTGAATTCGCAGCGCAATTATTACATCGGCGGCGGGCTGATATTGTGCATTTTTTACCCTTGCTAAAAATCGCGGAACAAGGCATCGATTGTCCGCAACAGGTCAAGTCACTGCCCTTGGGGGATGCGGTCAATGAGATCATGAAATCACTCTCAATTGAGGTGCCGCTGAAGGTGCATGATATTGAACAAGTCGGTTTTCGCCTGATGTTTGGCAATGCCAGCATTGCGCATGTGGGGCGCGGCCTGGGGCAGTTATTACCCTTGGTGGAATTGGGCCTGTTTGCTGACCCTTTACGGTTTCAGGAGCCAGCATCCGACATGAGTTTGCAAGAATACCTGGCACAGTGCCCCACCACCGGGCACATCGTCCTGGAAGAACCAGAAGCGCATTTGCACCCCAAGGTAGCCAGTCGCCTGGCGCACTGGCTGGTGAGTTTGGCCCAATCAAACCGCCAAGTGATTGTAGAAACCCATAGCGACCACCTGGTACGCCGCCTGCGCGGCTTGGCCGCCCGTGCGGGCGCAGGTAGCGCACTGGAGCAATGGTTGATCGATAACGTGGCCGTGATCAGTGTCGAGCAAGATGAAACCGGGCAGTCCAGCGTCATCAACAATAAATTGACGGCCGATGGTGGCGTGGGCGAAGTATGGCCAGCGGATTTTATGGATGAAGCCACCGAAGAAGAAAGCGCCATTTATTACGCACAATTGAACAAGACGGCGCAATCGGGCATGCCGCCGTCATGCACAAAATAGGAAACAATAGGCAAACGAATACAGCTAGCAACAATCGCAGCGGCAATACAACAAAAAAGTAAAAAAACTTGCTAAACGCGGGCATTGGGCTATATACTCGCAAGTAGTGTGATTTACCCTATATGATGCCAAAGTGAAATATATCTCAGGACACATTCTTGGCTAGCGAAAGAAATTACCACCTTAAATTTAACCTTAAGCTTCCTCATAAAAAATGCCACTAGACCAATTTTTAACCAAATTAATGGCAGACTCCCGAGGCGTCTGCTTTGCCTGCAATTTGGTTGACTCCGTACAAATTGGCATATTTCCTTCGGATCAATTTAAGCGATTAATGGCAGAAGTATTAGTTGAATACCAAATTGACAATAAAAATGTAAGAACACCAATGGATGCTATCGGTCTAATGGCCCGTGTGGCATCGGGTTTCATGAAACCCGGCGCAGAAAAACATGTATTAGCAGCAAAGCATGTCACAGGAAACTTTACAGGAAAACTGGCACACACATTGAATTCACGCACCCTACCAAGATGGC
>CAMBDR010000601.1 GCA_945864765.1 Janthinobacterium lividum
TGCTCAGTGACTTTGCCCAATCTCACGGCCTGTATCGCCACGCCCACCTTGCCGGGTTGCCAGGTGACTTTGCCCAATCTCACGGCCTGTATCGCCACACCCACCTTGCCCGGTTGCCAGGTGGTGTTGCCAAATCTCACCGCCTGTATCGCCACACCCACTTTGCCAGGTTGTTCAGTAACCTTGCCCAATATTACCGCCTGTATTGCCACACCGACCTTGCCGGGGTGCGCAGTGACTTTGCCCAATCTCACGGCCTGTATCGCCACGCCCACCTTGCCGGGTTGCCAGGTGGTGTTGCCCAATATTACGGCCTGTATCGCAACACCCACCTTGCCCGGTTGTAGTGCGGTGTTGCCGACTCTCGCCGCATGCACGGGAAACCCCAGTTTGCCCGGTTGTACCATCATTTTGCCGCCAACCCAGCAAACCACAAACCAACCGATTTCACAGGCACTCAATGAAACGGTGAACGTCATCAATAAAGTGACGACCAAACCGGCGCTTGTCCCGTCAATCGTGAGTAAGCCCGTGCCGCCACCAGCACCAGCGGAACCCACCACCCTGGCCTTGGCCGATACCAAAGCGCTGCCTGCCGACCTGAAACCTGGCGATGCCAAAGCTGCGGATAAACCGATTGATGCCAAGCCTGGTGACAAACCCGCTGATAAGCCTGCTGACGATGCCAAAAAAGATCCGAAGAAGGATGATAAGAAAGATGACAAGAAAGATGAAAAAGTCGCCTCTGCCAAGGATGCCCCAGCCAAGAAAGATGAACCTGTCAAAAAGCTATATTGCAACTAATCGCTTTGGTGAGTGCATCATTCCAAGATGAACATTCGCAGAAAACGAGTCGGCTTTCTGGTGAACCACCTGGGTTGGGAGGGCTTGTACACCAATCGCCTGTGGCGTGCCGCGCTGGTTTGTGCCGAGCGGCGCGGCATTGATTTGGTGGTCTTCACTGGCCCGCAGGACGCCAGCGACTTTCTTGAACAAAGTGTCCAGACCGCTGTTTTTCGCCTGGTGAACCCGCATCGCCTGGATGGCTTGATACTCAATCCGGGCATCAAATACTATATGGATGCAGCCCGAATTCCAGTGTTTTCGGAAGAATTTCGCGGCATCCCCATGATTTCGATTGCCGAAACTCTGCCGGAACTGCCCTCGGTGGTGATCGATAATTTCGGTGGTATGTGCGACCTGGTTAACCATCTGGTGCATGTTCATGGCCGTCGTCAGCAAGCCTTCGTCTGTGGGCCGACCAACTCGGAAGACGCGCGCATTCGCTTCTCAGCCTGGAGTCAGACCCTGCGCTCACACGGGCTTGAGGTGAACCCCGATCTGATTTTTGCGGGCGACTATATCACGGTCGCTGAGCTTGACAAACTCGTTGCCAGATGGAAAACCGATCAACCATTTGATGCCGTCGTTGCCGCCAGTGATTTAATGGCCTATCAAGTCATTAAAGCCTTGCGCCAGGCAGGCATTCGGGTGCCGCAAGATGTATCGGTGGTCGGGTTTGATGATAATCCCCAGAACCGTTATTACGATCCGCCACTCACCTCGGTTAACCAGCCCATTGAAGCCCAGGTGGAAGCGGCTTTCAAATGCCTTGATGAGCTATGGGTGGGGCAGTGTCCGGCTGCGGTCACTGAACTCAGTAGTCAGCTACGGGTGCGCGCCTCGTGCGGCTGCCCGGAAGCGGGCTGGACGATTGATCCGGCCTTAAAGGGCGCGCTGGATTCATTGCTCTTCAGTGCTGACGCCGATTTTGCCATCTCGGACGAATTGCTACAACAGGGGCAAAACTATGCTGATTTGGCATTTGACGCCTGCAAGGCAATGGACGGCATGCAGCCCGCTCCCGACCTCGCATCAAGACAGCGTGTGGATCAAATACAGGCGCAATTGTTTTTTAACGCAATCCAAAAATTGAGAATACCCAGCGCCACCAACCCGCTGGAAGAACAGCGGCGCACCCAACTGGGCAGGAAGCTGATGCTTTGTTCGGATCTGAAAGAGCTATCGGATTTATTGGAAAATGCGCTGCCTGCGGTAGGGATTGAATCGTTTTGCTTGTCGGTGCAGCCAGAGTTTGCGCTTTCCGATCATTTCGTCAACAACACGGAAGTCGTCGGCACCGACGTGAATGGGCCAGATGCAGACGGCATGTATATCGTTTCTGCCAGCTTGCCAAAAATTGCCGGTGCTTGTCGGGAATCTCGCTTTTTACCCACTTTGCTTGCGCCAGATTCCTGGTTTGCCAACCTTGCCCGTTCAGACCATATGGTCTTGCCGATTGTCGCTTCCGATGCCTGGATTGGCATTTTGCTGATTCAATTGAAACCACAGTTGCAAGAACTGATTTTGCAGATTCAAGCCGCGCTCTCCCTGGTGTGTGATCGGGAAATCAAAATCAGAAGGGCGCTCAGGCTAAACCAGAGCAGCTTGAATGAGTCGCTTTTGAGCGAAGAGCGAATCAGAACCGTTGGAACCCTGGTGCGCGGGGTGGCCCATGAGGTAAACACGCCGCTGGGTATTAGTGTGACATTGGGTTCCTGGTTGCAAGAAAAACTGGTGGATTTTAGCGGCAGGTATGAAAACGGAAAATTGACCAAGCAGTATCTGGATGAGTTTATCAATGGAGGGCGAGAGGGCATCGAGAGCCTCAATGTCAGCCTGAACCGGGTTGCGGAGTTGATTCAAGTCTTCAAAAGCGTGTCGGTCACGCAGTATTCCGACAGTGCGACCAAGAGTGATTTGGCAGAGGAAGTCCGGCATGTCTGTCAGGTATTACATTCAGAATTAAAGGCACGATTCATCCGGCTAGAAATCATTGCCAAAGCGCCGATGCCAGTCACCACCCTGTGCGTGGTATTGAATGAAATCATCACGCGCCTGATTCGAAACGCAATCGATCATGCTTTCCCAAAAGGCAGCGATAGAGAGCCCATCATCACCATTACCTTGGGGGAAGTGACGCAATCAGAGGATGTGTTTGTTAAAGTTTCGGATAATGGCATTGGCTTTTCCAAGGCGGTCAAATCCCAGATCTTTGATCCATTTTTCTCGACCAATCAAGTGGCTGGCCATCTCGGTTTGGGCCTGGCGATTGTAGCTAATTTGGTGACCGATTGCCTGTGCGGCAAAATCGAATGTGAATCAGTGATTGATTCCGGCACTGATTTTGTGATTACCTTTGCGCGGAATTTTCAAAGCTAGCAGTTTGTCAGGCGTTTGCAAAGGAAACCCTCATGCATTGCGGGGGGATTGGAATATCACCAAGGGGGTGGATGCCGACTACGCTTTATTTCCGCTTGTTGTTAGTCATACTGGTGAGGAGTATGACTAATTTTGCCGATTCTCACTCGATTTAGCCTGTACCCCATTCGATTGGTTGCCAGGTTTTGGCCGGGTTTTTCAACAACCTGTTAAAGACGTTTTTATGAATGGTAGCGTTCACAGAAAAGGCGTCACTTTCTTCTTGAGCAGCTCGACCAATTCGGGCTGCATCCATTCATAATTATCCGGTAGCAAACACATTTTCAGCCGTGGGGCTGCGCAGGCGGTTTTGGGTGCAGATGAAGAGGGCGCGGTGCATGGGTATCCTGGCATCGGGTTAAATTGTTTCCGATTTTACCGAAAATGCCCGTATAAATGTGCGTATCATAGCGGTTTTATCGGTTGCTGGTAATTGTTGCGCCGGCATGCGAATCCCCATAACTTCATTTTCAAAAAACCAGCACATGAGCACAACCATGCAAAAAGAAAACACCCTCGGCTCAAAAACCTTTCAAAGCCTGGT
>CAMBDR010000602.1 GCA_945864765.1 Janthinobacterium lividum
GAGTACGGCGTCATCTCCCAAATACCGCCAAGGCGCATCACCGTGATGACATCGGGGGCCGCAGGCGTGGTCAACACACCGTATGGCACCATCGAATTCACCCACACCAAACGCAGCCCGCAGGCCATCATCCAGCGCAGCATGGTTATGGACAAGCGCCCATTGCGCATTGCAACCAAGGCTGCGGCGGTGCAAGACTTGCTGCGGGTGGGGCGTAATGTTGAGATGATGAATCTGGCACAGGATACTTGAAACACGCGATGAAATGGTTGTCAGGCAACAGCCTATCGTGCAAAATGACCAGCATGACCATTACGATTGATAAATCATGATTACTGAAACCAGTGCAGCAAACTTCAGAAAAAATTTGGGCGAAGTGCAAAACCAGGTGCAGGATCGCTTCGATGCGCTGTGTGCCCACATCGCGACTGGTTTTGCCGATGTGCCGGAGGAACAAGGGTTGGCCGAAATCGAGGCTGCCATTGTGCAGGAGCGGGCACAGGCCAAGCAAGCTTAATTGGGGCTTGCAGATCATGCGCGTGATACTTGACGCCAATCGCAAGAAACGCGTGAAATATAGCCTCAGCCTGTTTTTACTACCGGGTTGTGTGTGGGGTAAGCCAAGCGGCGCAAGGGGGCTACAGCGTCTATAAGTACGCCAACGGCACCGCCCACAGCTTTGGCCCAAACGGCAGCACATGCTCGCCGTCGTACACCACCACCCCGCACAGAAATTGCTCCCCGACCAAATCCCGCAGTTTGATTATTCCCTTGAAGTCCGCCAGCTTGACCGCCGACGAGGCCTTGACCTCGATCCCCCATCACCTCCAGCCGTGGGTTTTCCAGCACAAAATCGACCTCGGCCTGATCCTTGTCGCGATAGTGGTAAATGCGCCAGCCCTGATCCGACAGCGTCAGCGCCTTGAGCAACTCCCCAAAGACCCATGTTTCCAGCGTGGCACCAAAGCGGGTTTTGTCGAACACCGCCTGTTGCAGCGTCAGCCGGGTCAGGCTGGCTTGCAAACCGGCATCGCAAAAATGGAGTTTGGGCGTTTTGATCAGCCGCCCAAGCGCGTTGCGGCCCCAGGGTGCCAGGCGCTTGACCAAAAAGATATGCTCCAGTATGCCAATATATTTTTGTGCGGTCTTGCTATCCAGGCCCAACTGGCCACCGATTTGTGTGAAGTTAAGTAACTGTCCACTCAATTGTGCCAATACCTCCAATAAGCGCGGCATGGCGTCCAGTTTTTCGATCTCGGCCACGTCGCGCAGGTCACGTTCCAGCAAGGTGGTCAGGTAGGCGTTGGCCCACGAGGTGCGGCGTGCGGCGCTGCTGCGCGCCAGAATTTCAGGGTAGCCGCCAGCCACGTCCAAAATGGAATAAAGCTCCGTCCAAAATGGAATTTAACCTCGTCCAATATGGAATCAAGCTTCGTCCAAAATGGAATCAAGCCCCCGTTTGCCAAATTCAAGGCGTAAAATCGCCAAGCTGATATGATCAAGCCATCCGCCACTAAAAACCAAACCATAAAGAGGTATCCAAATGAATAAAAAAGCATCGATTATTTTCGCTTTGGGATGCTTGCTATCTTGCGCCACCCATGCCCAATTGCCAAAAATCACCGGCAAACCCGTCATCGATGCGCCAGTCATCCTGGAATGGCCGCTGGACAAGGGCGCAGCACTCCCCGCCTTGCATGCACCCGGCTCCAATACCCTGTATGACTTGCATGGCAAGGTCGATCAGTGTGATCTGCTGCTCTCCACCGAAGGCAACTACCACATGGCCTTGCGTGATATTTGGCCCTTGCTGCTGGCAAAATTCAAGGATGATCCACTGCACAATGCCCTCTACACCACCAGCCCACCTGTGGTGCTACAGCAACTTGAAAAAGGCCTGCTACAGTTCGATAATCTGGACATCACATGCCGCCCCTCGGTGGCAGTGGCCAATCAAGCGGTCATGGATAAATTGCTGGCGGCGGGCGCAACCGAGGGGGCGATACGGCCATTGTATGAAGACCGTGGCATTGTGATTCTGGTGAAAAAAGCCAACCCGAAACATATTGCCAGCGTTTGGGATTTGGCCAGGGCCGAAGTGAGACTGGTCACACCCAACCCGGAACTGGAACCAGGCGCTTACCAAAATTATTTGGATGCAATTTACCACAGTGCCAAAGCCGACCCCAAGCCGCCTCAGGGCTGGACGGCTGAAAAATTGATCGACACGATTTTTAATGGCACCAGTGGCGACGCCCTCAAGTGGTTGGCTGGCCCACGCATTCACCACCGCGACGAGCCTTGGTCGGTGGCCCATGGCCGGGCCGATGCGGCGCTGATTTTATATCACCTTGGCCGTTACAGCAAACAATCCTTCCCGGAGTCGTTTGATCTGGTGGCGCTGGGTGGCACGCTGGCCGAGCCGCAAGCACTGCCGGGCAGCAAAGTCACGCGGCGTTTTGTGGTTGCACTGAAAGGCAACTGGACTGCCAAACAAAAAGCCGCGCAAGCGGCCTTGATCGATACCTTGCTGTCAGATGATTTTACCCAGGCACTGGTGCGCCATGGTTTGAAACGGCCTCTACCCGCGCCCTGAGTGCGCCACTGGGTATGCCTTACCCCGCAAAGCGCGCCGTAAGCAAAGAGCCGTGCAAATGTGCGGACTATGCCCTTGTGTCTGCACTCTGTCGCAATTTGATTGACAAAACCGTGCAGGCTTTGAATACTGTGCGGTTTTTCCACCCATAAAAAGGCTAACCATGAAAAGGATAACCATGAAAATACGGTCCCGTACCCTGCTCGCCAACGCCGCGCTTGCTCTTATCGTCAGTTCCCCCGCCCTGGCCGCCACGGCCGCCCCCGCGCCGTCGGGCGATTTCGTGCAACCCGCTGCCAGCGAGATAGAACCCTGGTGTAGCCAGGGTTTGGCGGCAACTCAGGCGCAGATTAAAAAGCTGGAGAATTTGCCGCTGGCCAAAGCGAATGCCAAAGCGGTGCTGGGTGGCTGGAATCAAATGGAAATAGCGTTGCAAACCCTGGATGGCACCATGGAATTGCTGGCCGAAACCAGCCCGGACGCCGCCGTGCGCAAAGCGGCAGAAGCCTGTAATTTAAAAATCGCCGCCTTGCCAAATCAATATTTGCAAAGTACCGCCTTGTATGCCAGAGTTAAAGCCGTCAAACCCAAAGACCCGGTTGATGCCGCCGCCCGCGACTATATTTTGGAAGCATTTGAAGAGCGCGGCGTCGCGCTGGACGCCCCCCGGCGCGAGCGCGCCAAAGTGATTTTTGAGCGGCTCGACAAAGTGGCGCAAGACTTTTCACGCAACACGCGCGCGGTGACGCAAAAGCTGGCCTTTAGTGATGCCGATTTGAAAGGCGTGCCGCCAGATACCTTGAAAGGCCGCGCCAAGGATGGCGAAGGGCGCTGGATTTTCGGCATGGATTACCCGGAACAGGACGCCATCTTGAATAATGTCGAAGTCGAAAGCACACGCAAAGCTTACTGGCTGGCGTTTAACCAGCGCGGCGGCAAACAAAATCTGGAATTATTGAATGAAGCCGCCACCCTGCGCCGTGAACTGGCGGGCTTGATGGGCGTGGATAATTTTGCCGATTGGGCCATCAAGCGCAAAATGGCGGGCGATGCCAAACAAGTCAATCAATTTTTGGCCGATGTGCAGGGACGGGTGGAAGCGCTTGAGAAAAAAGAATTGGCCGAACTGAGCTTGGATAAAGTCGCTTTTACCGGTCAGGCTGATGCCAAGATGCAGCGTTGGGACGTGTGGTTTTACCAGCAA
>CAMBDR010000603.1 GCA_945864765.1 Janthinobacterium lividum
TGCTGCCATTAACTTTTTTTAACGCCGACAGCCTGCACAACTTTGATGTGCCGCTTTAGTTTGCCAACTTAATACGCTAATTTACTATGGAGCCAGCCTGATGTCATTGCCCAGCACCCTGCACAAAGCCTTACTGGTTGGCACCAGCCGCGTCTCGCTAAACAGCGCTGGCGAGGGTGGCTCAAGTAGCGACTCAATTGCCAACTCAATTGCCAGCTTAAGTAGCAGCAGCGAAGTGCAAGCCCTGCTCCAACAAAAACCCGCATCCGACAATTTGCTGTGGCAGGCGATTGCCGCCAACGTCTTATGGCAGCGCGCCGGTTTTCAGGCCGAGCGCCCGGAATCGGCCGCACCCGCAGCAGCATCAGCAGCAGCGGCCCCGCCCAACACCCGCACCTGCCCGGTCGCAGCGGCCGAGATATTGCACCTGATTTTGCGCAACATCCACCCCGAGTTATTGGAAACCTGGTTATACCGGGCGCAAGCGGCCAAGGCCAATATTCCGGCGCGCTTTTTGGTGCCCCTGATTGAGCAAGGCAGCAACCACCCCGCACTCAGGCAAGCCTTGAGCCCATTACTGGATCAACGCGGCTTATGGCTGGTGGCGCAAAATCCGGCCTGGGCCAATCACTATGGCAGCCTGCCGGATGCCGATCTGGACACCCAATGGCAGCACGGCAATGTGCTCGATCGCACCCGCGCGCTACGCCTGCTGCGCCAGCATGACCCGGCCCACGCGCGCCAGCTGTTGGCGCAAGATTGGGCCAGCGAAGCCCCGGAAAACCGCGCCACGCTACTGCCCTGCCTGGGCGAAGGTTTGAGTAGCGCGGATGAAGCCTTTCTGGAAGCGGCACTGGACGACAAACGCAAGGAAGTGCGCGCCGCCGCGCAAAAACTATTGCAAACCCTGGAAGGCAGCGCCCTGATGCAGCGCTGCGTACAAAGGCTGGAGGCCGTTTTTCAATTCGAGCAAAAAACGGGCCTGGCCGCCCAATTGGGCAGTTTTCTGGCGCTGATTGGCACCAGCAAAGCCCATGTCAATGCCAGCCTCACTATTCTGTTGCCAGAGGCATGCGACAAAAGCATGAAGCGCGATGGCATTGGTCTGACCGGCTATCAGGGTCTGGGCGAAAAAGCCGGTTGGCTGCTGGATTTGCTGCGCGCCATCCACCCCGACCATTGGTGCCATGTCTGGCAACTGGACCCGGGCCAGGTATTGGCTTTGTTTGCCCTGCACGAATTTAAAGATGCCTTGCTGGCAGGCTTGGCCCACGCCATTTGCAATGCCCTGCATTTTCGTGCCGATGAGCAAAACTGTGCTTGGTTTGTGCTGCTGCTGGAGCAAATCGGCACCGAACAACTGTCATTAAGCCATATCCAACTCAATGACGTATTAGCCGAGCTGATGCGCCGTTTTACCCTGTTACCACAGGCAAACCAGGAAGGCTTATTGCTGAACTGGTTACAGCAATCCAATAGCCACAATAGCCAGGCCTTGCAATTGATCAATCAGTGGAGCCAACAGCGCAGCAATGTCAGCCCGCCACTTTCGCTCACCGTATCCAAGGCCTTGCTGCTGTACACGCAAGCGTCACTGGGGCGTAGCGCGCAACACAATTGGGGCGTGCGCCACAGTCTGAAACAGATGGCGCAATGGCTGGCGATCGACGAGCTCAGCTACACCGAACAAAACTGGCCCGCCGATAACTGGGAACACTGGCCACACTGGCGCGAAGTAATCGACGAATTTCTGGAAACCCTGCGTTTCCGCCACCAACTTGACCGCAGTTTTATGGAGAAGCCGCAATGAGCGCCTCAGCAAACAACCAACCCGCCAGCAACCATTCAAGCAACAGCGTCGGCACGGTCGGCAATGTCATACGGCAGCATGCCGAGCAACAATATGCCAACGAATTGGAAGCTTTGAAACAGGCTGATACCCGTCAGCGCCCGCCCAACTGGGTCTTGTCGCCGTGGGCGGTATCGCTGTATTTATTGGGCGGCACGCTGGAGAGCGGGTTTGAAATCAGCGCCAAATACATCGGCAACCGGCGCATTATTGAAATTGCCATCGCCACCCTTGCCACCGACCGCGCCTTGCTGTTGCTGGGCGTGCCGGGCACGGCCAAATCGTGGGTATCCGAACATTTGGCCGCCGCCATTTGCGGCAATTCCACGCTGGTGGTGCAGGGTACGGCGGGCACCAGTGAAGAAACCATACGCTATGGCTGGAATTATGCGCAATTACTGGCCAAAGGGCCCAGCCTCTCGGCGGTGGTGCCCAGCCCGGTAATGCGCGCCATGCAGCAAGGCAAACTGGCGCGGATTGAAGAATTGACCCGGATTCCGGCGGAAGTGCAAGACAGTTTTATCAGCTTGCTGTCAGAAAAGCTGTTGCCGATTCCTGAGTTGGATGAGTATGTTCAGGCGGCCAAAGGGTTTAATGTGATCGCTACCGCCAACGACCGCGACCGGGGCGTGAATGAACTCTCCAGCGCGCTCAAGCGGCGCTTCAACACGGTGGTACTACCGTTACCCCATTCGGCCGAGGAAGAAGTGCAAATCGTGGAAACCCGGGTTGCCAGTTTGGGGCGTGCGCTGGAATTGCCGGCCGAAAAACCGGCACTGCAAGAAATCCGCCGGATTGTGACGTTATTTCGCGAACTGCGTGCCGGGCAAACTGAAGATGGCAAAATCAAGCTCAAATCGCCCTCGGCCAGCATGAGTACTGCCGAAGCGATTTCGGTGGTGACCAATGGCATGGCGCTGGCCGCGCATTTTGGCGATGGCACCTTGCGCGGTGCGGATTTGGCTTCCAGCGTGATTGGGGCGGTGATCAAAGACCCGGTGCAAGACCGGGTGGTGATGTTGGAATATTTGGAAACCGTGGTGAAAGAGCGCGAAGGGTGGAAAGATTTATACCGCGCCTGCCGCGCGGTGATTTGAGCGGCGCACCATGGCAGTTCATCTGTTTGGTATCCGCCACCACGGCCCCGGTTGCGCGCGCAGCTTGGCGCTGGCGCTGCGCGAGTTGCAGCCCGATTGCATTTTAATCGAAGGCCCGCCCGAGGCGGACGATTTGCTGGCGCTGGCAAGCTGCGAAGGCATGCAGCCGCCCGTGGCGCTGCTGGTGTACGCACCCGCCATGCCGCAGCACGCGGTGTACTACCCGTTTGCCGAATTTTCGCCCGAATGGCAAGCCATAATTTATGGCCAACAGCAGGGCGTGCCAACCCGTTTTTTTGATTTGCCGCAGGCGCATGGGATGGCGCAGCAAATGATGGTGGAACAAGCCAGCGCCGCCGAAGCAGCTGAATCACCAGAATCAGCTCAATCCCCGCAATCACCCGAGACGACTGCCCTGCCCGCTGACGATGGCAAGGCCGAAGCCGACGTTCCCCACGCCGCCACGAGCAACACGGATAACCCTGCTACCAGCCTGCCGCACGAGGGTGATGCACTGGGCTGGCTGGCCCACGCCGCCGGGTTTAGCGATAGCGAAACCTGGTGGGATCATTTGGTTGAACAGCGGCAAGACAGTCTGGATTTATTTGCCGCGATTGAAGAAATGATGACGGTCGCAAGGCAGGAATTAGGCCCATCCTTTGGCGGCCAGCGCGCCGGGCATCAATCACAACAAGCACTACAAGCAGCCCAACGCGAAGCCCAACGCGAAGCTTATCTGCGCCAAATGATACGTCAGGCCATCAAGCAAGGCCATGAAAAAATCGCCGTGGTCTGTGGTGCCTGGCATGTGCCCGCGCTACGCACGCTGCCCAGCGCCAAGGCCGATG
>CAMBDR010000604.1 GCA_945864765.1 Janthinobacterium lividum
TTGGGGGTAGGGCGCAAAGGGTTTGATGCCGCGTTGCAGCAATTGGCGCAACAAGGGTTTTTGCAACAATCCCCGGCCTTGACCTATAGCAGTAGTCACAACGATGTCCTGCACTTTTTGGCGACCGGTGGCTTGCTGGATTTTAGTTGTTTGCTCATGATGTATGCTGCGCCGCTGTTGTTTTTTATTCGAATTTTACGTCAAGCGCCATCCAGCGCGCAAAATCCTGCTTTGATGGGCTTGGTGCTGGTATTGTGCTTTATTGGCTTTGGATTAACCGATGTGATGTTTTGGCTGATGATGCCCAAAGTTTTTTATATCATGATGATCAGTACCCTGGTGGGTTTTTGTTTGGTCGAAAAGGAAATGCATGACTAACCAAGAAATTGCGCGGCGCTTACTTTCAATGTTAAAGCCGTATCGCAACCGTTTTATTTTATCGCTGCTGGCGATGGTGGGTACGGCGGCAACCGAGCCGATGTTTCCCAAAGTATTGCAAATTTTACTCGATCGCGGCTTTTTGCCGGGAGGCCCGGCGTTTAGCATTTGGTCGGTGCCGGCCGTGCTGGTCGGGATTTTTGCTTTGCGTGGCGTATTTACCTTCAGTGAAAAATATTTCAGCAACTGGGTGATTAGCCGCATCCTCAACGATTTACGCCGTGCCATGTTTGACCGCTTATTGCATTTGCCAGTCGCGCGCTTTCATCAAGAATCCACCGGCGCTTTACTCAACACCATGATTGCCGAATCGCGCCAATTGGTGGATATGATTACCTCGGTCTTTTTGGCCATGGTGCGTGATAGTGCCACCGTGATTTTATTAATGGCCTATTTGTTTTGGTTGAATTGGCGTTTGACCCTGGTGGCGCTGGTGCTGATCCCTTGCGTGGCGCTGATTGTGCGGGTGTCTTCGAAACGGCTGCGCCGTTTGAATCGCGAAAACCAGCGCGTGACTGAAGAAATGACGCAAGTGGTGGAAGAGGCCGCACATGGCCATCAGGTGATCCGGGTGTTTTCTGGCCATACTTATGAAAAGCGCCGTTTTGAAGCACGCAGCGAAGCCTTGCGCGGCTTTTCGCAACGCATAACGGTGGCGGCGGCGGCCACGGTGCCGTTTACCCAAATGGCATCCGCCTTGGCGGTGGCGGCGGTGATTGTGCTGGCTTTGCAACAGGCGCAACAACAATTGATGACGCCGGGCGGCTTTGCTTCCTTTATTACCACCATGTTGATGGTGTTGGCACCGCTCAAGCGGTTGGTGGAAGTGAATGGCCCCTTGCAACGCGGTATGACTTCAGCCGAAACCGTGTTTGCCTTGATTGACGCGCAAACCGAAGCCGACCCCGGCCAGCGCAGCATTGCGCGCGCCAAGGGTGGGTTGCAAATGCGCCATGTGGCCTTTGCCTATGGCAATAGTGAGCGCCCGGCTTTGGAAGATGTGAATATCGATATCGCACCCGGTGAAACCGTGGCGCTGGTGGGTGTGTCGGGCGGCGGCAAATCGACGCTGGTGAATTTGGTGACGCGTTTTTATGCGCCCACAGGTGGACAAATCTTACTGGATGGCATCGATTATCAGGATTTGACCTTGGAGAGCGTGCGCGCCCAATTGGCCACCGTGAGCCAGAATGTGGTGTTGTTTGATGACTCCTTGCGCGCCAATATTGCCTACGGCGTGCTGGAAGTAGATGAGGTGCGTTTGGCGGCGGCGGTGAAGGCGGCGCATTTGTCGGACGTGGTGCAAGGATTGCCGCAAGGGCTGGATACCTTTCTTGGCGAAAACGGCATGCGCCTTTCGGGTGGGCAGCGCCAGCGGGTGGCGATTGCGCGCGCCATTTACAAAGATGCACCGATTTTGATTTTGGACGAAGCCACTTCGGCCTTGGATAATGAATCCGAGCGGGCGGTGCAAGCGGCGCTGGATGAATTAATGCGTGGCCGCAGCACGCTGGTGATTGCGCATCGGCTCTCGACCATTGAAGGCGCTGACCGGATTATGGTGTTGGAACATGGGCGCATTATTGAATCGGGCAAGCATGCCGAATTATTAGAGAAAAATGGCGTGTACGCCAATCTGTATCGGCTACAATTTGCCAAGCAGGTAGCATAAATAAGAGGGGGAGAGGATGAAACTGACGGCAACTGTGGCGAGAACCTTGATTATTGCGCCCAATTGGATTGGCGATTCAGTGATGGCGCAACCGTTGTTGCAATTACTCAAGCAGCAAAACCCGGAGCGCGAGATTGATGTCTTGTGCGCCCCGTTCGTCATGCCGGTTTGGCAAGCCATGGACGAAGTGGCGGAGGTGATTGAAGCGCCCTTTCGGCATGGTGCCTTGCAAATGCGCGAGCGTTGGGCGTTTGCCAAATTATTGCGGCGCAAATCGTATTCCGATGCTTATGTCTTGCCCAATACGCTCAAGTTTGCGCTCATCCCCTGGTTGGCGCGCATCAAACAGCGCATTGGTTATAAGGGCGAATCGCGCTATGGTTTGTTAAACGTGATGCATCATGACCCCAAAGATGACCCACGTCCGATGATTGCCTTTTACGCCGCCCTGGCGAGTGCGCCATCGGCCACGGTGGGTGCGGTGACGGATTACCCGCGTCCACGTTTGCGTGTGACCGATCAACAAATTACGCGCGCTTTTGGCTTTGTTGGTTTGCAGCCGGAATGGCCTTTGGTGGTGTTTGCGCCGGGGGCAGAATTTGGCTCGGCCAAGCGTTGGCCGGCGGCGCATTTTGCGATTTTGGCAAAAAAGATTCGCCAGGTTCACCCGTATGCGCAAGTGGCGCTGTTGGGTTCGGCCAAGGATGTGGCGATTTGCGAAAAAATTGTCAGCATGGCACCGGATGTACGCAATTTGGCGGGCATTACCAAGTTGGGGGATGCGATTGGTTTATTGGCCGGGGCGCAAGCGGTGGTGAGTAATGATTCGGGTTTGTTGCATATTGCAGCGGCTTTGAATCGGCCCGTGATTGGTTTATACGGCCCGACCAGCCCGAGCCATGCGCCGCCGCTGGCGGATGTGGCCAAAACCTTGTGGTTACGGTTGGATTGCGCGCCTTGCAATGAACGGCGTTGCCCGCTCAAGCATCGCAATTGCATGCGTAAGATGAAGCCGGAGCAGGTTTGGAAAGAATTGAAGCCGATGTTGCATTCGGCCAATGAGCAAGAGGACAGGGCGGAGTAGGTAGTACCGCCATAAACCACGGCACATCGCGGAACGCCGCCCTCGGATCGCCGTCCCGCGACGGTCGCCCCTGGATCGCCGCCCGCTCATTCCCGCGAAGGAGGCTGTCCCAAAACACCACCGTCCGTACCACCGTCATTCCCGCATGCTTTTGGCGGGAATCCAGTTTGTTCATTTCGCGTAGCGCCCAATTTGTGCTGGTTCGGGCCAGGATTGCTTGATGCAGTCTTGCAAGCGGGCGTTGGGGATGTAGTGGCGTAGGGCGTCGTAATGCAGTGCGCTGTAATCCCAGTTGGGGGCGAGCATGTCATGCGCACTTTTGAATAAGGCGCGGATGATATCCGGTTTGTCCCAGTATTGATTAAATTGCGCTACCTTGGGTTTGATTCTGGACTCGACGATACTGGTGTGTTTGGTAATATAGGCATTGGTATCCAGACCCAGCACGCGAATGGTTTCTCGTCCGCGCAAACTACGATTGCGTTCTCTTACATTCCAGCGGTCAATGGTTGGAATGGATTGGTCAAAATAAAACTCAATATGCTCGACCGGATTAATCTCACCCGATGGATCAATCAGTAACGGCTGTTCCTG
>CAMBDR010000605.1 GCA_945864765.1 Janthinobacterium lividum
GGTTGGCGCGATACCCATATCCGCATCGAAGGCCCGGCAGTGGCGGCATTGCAGCGCATATTTTTGGAAAACTGGAGCAGCCAGGTCGCGCCAGACCTGGCCGATAGCCATTTCTTCCCCCCGCTCAGCAACCAGGGCGATAAACTGGTGCGCGTACTGGCCAGCAGCCCGGATGGTGATTTTGAAATCTATAAAGCCTATCTTTTGGCGATCAGCCAGGCGCACAAAAGCATCCGCATCACCTGCGCCTACTTTGTGCCCGATGCGCAAATCATGCAAGCCTTGCTGGCCGCCGCCGCACGCGGGGTGCAGGTGCAAATCATCCTGCCCGGCGTGTCCGACAGTAGCCTGGTAGAACACGCAACCCAATCGTATTACAACCAAATGCTGGTTGGCGGTATCCGGGTGTATCAATTAAAAATTGCGGTATTGCATGCCAAAACGGCGGTGATTGACGGCGTTTGGGCCACGGTGGGTTCGACCAATATCGATACCCGCTCGTTTTTGCATAATCATGAAATCAACGTCGTGGTGTTGGGCAAAGATTTTGCCGCCACGCTGGAACAGACGTTTCAGGAAGACTTGCGCCAGTCCGATGCAATTGACCCAAACCAATGGGCGCAGCGGGCGTGGTCAGACAAGGTGGGCGAATGGGGCGCGCGTCATCTGGCGTATTGGTTATGACGAGCACATTACCAATGCTGCGCCTTGCCGCCTGCTGGCTGCTTGGCCTTGGCCTCGGCCTTGGCAGCACGCAGCAGGTGCTGGCCCAGGAATCAACAGCGGCCATCACGCCTGCGGCCAAAGCGCTGCACCAAAAATATGGCGATTTGCAATCCACGCTGGCGCATAACCCGTTTGGCCGCGCACTCACCATCGACTCAAGCGAAATCAACAATATTGCGCGCGGCGATATTTATGCGGTGGTGGATTATTCATTTGCCAGCGTCACGCAAGGCTTGAATCATCCGGCGCACTGGTGTGATGTGATGCTGCTGCACCTCAACACCAAATACTGCCACGCCCAAATCGCCCCGCAGGCGATTCAATTACGCATCTATCTGGGTAAAAAAACCCCGGAACCATTGAACAGCGCAACGCGGCTGGAATTTCGCTATACCGTGCAAAGCGCGCAAGCCGATTATTTGGCAATTGACTTGAATGCAGCACGAGGGCCGCTGGGCACCAGTGATTACCGTATCACGCTGGAAGCCGTACCCCTGCCCGGCAACAAAACTTTTTTACACTTGAGCTATGCCTGGTCCAGCAATTTGAGCGCCCGGCTGGCCATGCAACTGTATTTGAACACCGTGGCCAGTGACAAGGTCGGTTTTACCCAAAGCACCAACAGCCGCCCCATCGGCGGCATTCGTGGCCTGGTCGAGCGCAATACCATGCGCTATTACCTGGCCATAGACAGCTATCTGGCCAGCGCGAATTTGCCCGCCGCCAAGCAGCTTGATGCGCGTTTGCAATCCTGGTTTACCGCAACCGAGCGCTACCCGCTGCAATTGCATGAAATTGAACGCGCGGAATATATCAGCATGAAGCATGACGAATATCAGCGCCAGCAAAGCCTGCAATAAATCGGATTATTATTCCCGTTGATGTGGCAGCTATGTTGCCTGGCGCACAGATCACGCCGGCCAGACGGCCTACACTGGCTGTTTTTAACCAGGTGGCGCGCATGCTGGCAATACTCGAACAAATTTCCCCCGACAGCAGCCAGATCAATTTACTGGTAGAACTGGTAGCGGCCCTGCGCCCAGCCAAACCCGATATCAGCGCCACGCCGGCAGTGCGCACGCTTTGCCAGTTATTGCAAGGTCAGCCACAGCAAGCGCTGCGCTTGCGCCAGTATATTTTGTGCATCCTGGCCAGCCGTCGCCACACCAGCTTGTACACCGACGTGGGCATCCATTCCACCGATGGCTTTTTCAGCGAATTAATGCGTCACATCAGCTACTGCATTTTGCCGCCCGCACTGGAAGAGCAATACCTGGCCGATGCGCTGGATCAAATTTTGGTTGAGAAAACCGATTATCTGTGGATTAATGCCGTGCCCTTGGAACAATGGCTGGTACTGTTTGATTTATTACAGGGTGCCGATGCTGTGGATGAAGCCGAAGGTGCGGATGATGCCGATGATGTGGATCAAGCCGGCCCGATGCGCGCGGGCATGCTGGAAGCGGTGCGTACCTTGTCTTACCGCATTTGCGCCATCGGGCTGGAACCGAAGTTATTGCACATTCACGCCGATATCGAAAAATTTGAATCGCCGTTTTTGATGCAAAATCTGGAAACCAACGCCTGGTTGGCCTCATTGGAGCCGACCAGCAGCAGCGCCAGCAACAACACCAGCACAAGCAACAGCGCCAGCGACCCAACCGATGCCCGCCACTTACTGGTGATGTTGGATCAATGCAGCACCGTGGTCGGCAAAATCCGCAAAAATGCACTACACCAGGGCACCAGTATCGCCCTCACCTATTTATTGGTGGTGCTGACCCAAAGCATTGCGCGCCTGCAAAAGCTGTTGTTTTTGTTGGAAGCGCAGCCAAAAGTGGAAGCAGATGCCAGGCGTAGCGCCGCCGTGGCGCTGGCCCAGGAATTGATTGAAGCGCACAATAAAAAATATGCGCTGCGCGAACTGTTTGCCAACAACCTGAATTTATTGGCGCGCAATGTCACCGAAAACGCCAGCCGCACCGGCGAACACTATATTGCCGAAACGCGCCCGCTGCTGCGCGCCATGTTTGTGTCCTCAGCCGGGGCCGGAGCCATTATCAGCGTCATGGCGATGCTGAAGATTTTGGCTTCCTACTTGCATGCCGCGCCCTTTGCCGAAGCGTTTTTATACAGCCTGAATTACTCCCTGGGCTTTATGTTGATTTATGTCTTGCATTTCAGCATCGCCACCAAACAACCGGCCATGACGGCCGCCACCATCGCGGCAACTTTGCACAGCAAGGATGGCCGCCACATTGATCTGGACAGCATGAGTGAATTAATCATCAAGGTCTGGCGCACCCAGTTGGTGGCGGTGCTGGGCAATCTGGCAACGGCCATGCCGCTGGCTTTTATCATTGCGCTATTGTATGGCAAGCTGCTTGGCCAGCCCCTGGTGACGCCAGAAAAAGCGCTGCATCTGCTGAACGATATTGACCCGCTGCACAGCCCGGCGCTGTGGTATGCCATGATCGCCGGGGTGTGGCTGTTTATCGCCGGGCTGATCTCGGGCTATTACGACAATAGCGCCTTGTACACCCGCATGGCCTGCCGTGTGACGCAACTGCGCTGGCTCGGGCGGGTGCTGGGCGTACCCCGACGCCAGCGCCTGGCCAACTACCTGGAAAACAATCTGGGCGGTTTGATGAGCAATTTTTATTTCGGTATTTTTCTGGGCAGCACTGGCACCCTGGGTTATCTGCTGGGTATGCCCTTCGATATTCGCCACATTACCTTCTCCAGCGCCAATTTTGCCACCGCCGTGGTTGGCTTGAACTATCATCTGAGCTGGCAGCAAGTGCTCACCTCCCTGTTGGGCATTGCGGCGATAGGCGGCATGAATCTGTTCGTCAGTTTTAGCCTGGCCTTAACGGTGGCACTACGTTCGCGCCAGGCCAGCTTTAACCACACCGGCGCATTACTCCACACCTTGCTGCAGCGCTTTACCAGTCAGCCACGTGATTTTTTCATCGCACCCAACCCCGCCCCCGCATTGGTACAAATAGCAGAAGCAGAAGCAGAAGCCGATGCAGCACACGCGCCTGAATTGATCGCA
>CAMBDR010000606.1 GCA_945864765.1 Janthinobacterium lividum
TCAGCCTGATCTAAAAATATAAGGAGACCTATCATGCAACAAGCTATCCATCAAAAAATTTCTATCCGTATCCTCGTGGCATCGTTTACATTGGCTCTTGCGCCAGCCATGGCATGGGCCGCCGCGCCATCGCCCGGCGCTGTGGTAACGCTGACCAACACCAACAGCAACAAGGCACTGGATGTGGCCGGCGCGGGAACCAACGATGGCACCAATGTGCAAATTTGGAGCAGTAACGGCAGTGGTGCGCAGCAATGGAAATTAAATCAAAACAGCAATGGCTGTTATACCCTGGTCAATCCCAACAGCGGCAAAGCGTTGGATGTGGCCTGGGCCAACACCGCCGATGGCACCAATGTGCAAATTGCCACCATCAACGGCAGCGGTGCGCAGCAATGGACTTTCCGCGCCAATACCAATGGCAGTTATACCCTGGTAAATTTACTGAGCAATAAAGCGCTGGACGTGGCCAGTGCGCAAACGGCAGATGGTACGAATGTGCAAATCTGGAGTGCCAACGGCTCAGCGGCGCAACAATGGAATTTGCAGCCGGTTGGTGCATCCACCTGGCGGCTGGTGTGGGCCGACGAATTTAACGGCACCAGTATTGATCAAACCAAGTGGTCGTTTGAAGTCAATGGTGATGGTGGTGGCAATAATGAACTGCAATACTACACCGCCCGCAGAGAAAACGCGCGCGTTGAAAACGGCCGTTTGGTGATTGAAGCCCGCAAGGAAGCCTACAGCGGCAAACAATACACCTCGGCGCGCTTGCGCACCAAGGGCAAGGGCGACTGGTTGTATGGCCGCTTTGAAGCCCGCATCAAACTGCCACGTGGCCAAGGCATATGGCCTGCATTCTGGATGCTGCCAACCGACAATAAATACGGCACCTGGGCCGCCAGCGGTGAAATTGACATTATGGAAGCCGTCAACACCAACGGCACAGGCGGCAATACGATTTATGGCTCGATTCACTTTGGCAATACCTGGCCTAACAATCAATATACCACCGTGGCTAAGAACCCAAGCACCAGTATCGCCGACAACTACCACACCTATACGGTGGAATGGGAACCACGGCAAATTCGCTGGTATGTGGATAATGTGCTGTATTCCACCCAAACCCAATGGAGTTCCGGCGGCGGTGCCTACCCTGCCCCGTTTGATCAACGCTTTCATGCTTTGTTGAACTTGGCGGTGGGTGGCAATTGGCCGGGTAGCCCGAATTCGGCGACGGTGTTTCCGCAGCGGATGGAAGTGGATTATGTGCGGGTGTATCAAAAGTAAGCGGATTCACCCGCCACGGGGTAAGGCAACACGATGGTAAAACAACTGCCCTGCCCCGGCGTGCTGCTAATTTCCAGCTTGCCATGGTGTTTTTGGATAATGCCATACGAAATCGACAAACCCAAGCCAGTGCCGGAGCCAACATCCTTGGTGGTAAAAAATGGCTCCAGAATACGCGGCAAGATTTCAGGGGCAATGCCAATGCCATTGTCTTCAACCTCAATCAACAACTCGCCAAGGCGGCGACGCAAACGCAGCCAGAGCAGGCCCTTGTCGGTACTGCCGATTTGCTTTTGGCGGGCCGCAATCGCCTGACAGGCGTTGACCAATAAGTTCATGATGACCTGGTTGATCAGCGCGGGCCAACAATCATACAGTGGATCATCGGCATAGTCGGTGCAAAAGTCAACTTGCTCGACCCAGGTGGCGCGCACCAGATTCAAGGTCGCGTCCAGACATTCGGACAAGGGCACCGGTTTCTTTTCCGCCTCATCCAGCCGCGTGAAAGAGCGCAAGTCTTTGACGATGTGGATGATGCGCTCGGTGCCGTTCAACATGATGGCCACATTATCTTGCAATGCGGCAAAGCGCCGCGCGAATTCGGCCACGATCTGCGGGTCGGGGTTTTCATGCATCAAGTCGTTCAAAAATTGTTCAAATTCGGTTAAATAACCGCGTTGAATTTGGGCCGCCACATGGGTGAAATTGGTGGGGTTGTTGATTTCATGAGCAACCCCGGCCGTCAGCGTACCCAGCCCTGCCATTTTTTCTGATTGAATCAAATTGGCCTGCGCCGCACGCAAATCGTGCAAGGTCGCCTCCAGGCTGGCGGTGCGCTGCGCCACTGTGGCTTCCAGGTTTTCATAGACGCGGGCGTTTTCGATGGCAATCGCGGCCTGGGCCGACAAAATCTTCAATAATTCCAGCCGATCGGCCGTAAACACCCCTTCCAGCAGCTTGTTTTCCAGATACAACAGGCCCGCCAGTTTGCGCTGATGCAAAATCGGCGCGCACAGTACCGATTTCGGGCGATGTTGGAGAATATAGGGGTCGCTGCCAAATCGGCCTTGGCCAGCGGCATCGTCCAATACCACCGCCTCCTTGGTCAAGGCCACGAACTGTATCAAGCTCACGGGTACATGCGCCAAATGTGACGACGCGCTTGAGGCGTTGGCACTATCATCATCGGCTTGCGCAATCAGGGGCTGGGCCTGCAATACCCGCACCGACTGCTGATCCACATTGCCTTGCGCTTCAATCCGCCATTCACCACGGGTCTCCAACAACAGGTAGCCATGCTGCGCACCCGCGTTTTCCAGTACGATACGCATCAATTTTTCCAGCAACTGCTCCAGCACAATTTCCCCTGAAATCGCCTGCGCAGCCTTCATGACGGTGGCCAGATCCAACTGGCCCGGGTTCAGCATATGGACGCTGGCAGCATGATCAGTATGAATCGATGCCAGTGTTGTAATGTTACGCGCCCTCGCCGTCTGCGCCAATAACTCGGGATAACAGCTTTCCATATGCCGAACTTTGGCATGTGCGCCCCAACGCGCATACAGCGCACACGCTTCTGCCAAATAAACCCGTGCAAATTTGATTTTTTGCTGTCCCAGCCAGAAACGGCCCGCCAATTCGTTGGCCAGTGCCTGATGATGAATAAAACCATGCTCTTGCGCCGCTGCGATGGCTTGATCATATAATTCGGCGGCGGCTGCGTTGCGGCCTTCGAATCGGGCAAGCTCAGCCAAACACAGCGCATATTTGTGCTGGTAGTTTTGCGGACATTGCCTGGCCCAGACTTGTAGCCATTGCATATCTTTTTGCAGCCGTTTGCGCCCATTCTTTTGCCACTCATCCTCATGTATCATGCTGGCGGCAGTTTTATCGCGCAGGGCCAGCAACACATTCAGAAAAAAATAGTCGGTGGTTGGATACATTCCAGCCAAACCCAACAGATGCGTCCGCGAATTTTTCAGCGCAGCCCGAGCCTGATCAAGCTTATCAAATAGCATCTGGGTAAAGCCACTAAACAGATAAATCAAGGCTAGCAGGCTTGGATTATGCCGTCCACTCTGTGCGGCCTGATCCGTCATTGCCAGCAAACTTTGGCAGGATGCCACGCCGTCCCCTGTCGCCAGATTCTCAGCCCAGAGCACGTAAAAATCAAATATGCCACGGGCTTTTAAGGGGTCGTTCATTTGATCAACCATCTGCACAAATTTTTTGGTTCGCTCGATAAATGACACTAACCGGATGCCGCCACCAAACAGCAATGGAACCAGATTACCCATGATCATGGTGGCATAAATCCAGTTGCCCGATTCCAATGCCAGTTGCAGGCATTGATCAGAATGGCTCTGGTTGGTGTGCAGCGGGTAATACCAATGCCTGACAAAAATAATATCCAAAAACCGGGTTCTGGCCTGATGGCCGACGCTTTGGGATTGACTCAGTAGCAGCGCTTTTTGCTCCAACACCGAGGCCA
>CAMBDR010000607.1 GCA_945864765.1 Janthinobacterium lividum
GTTCCAGCGGTATCTCATTGAAGCAACATGAGGCGGGTGAGCCGCTCAAGCCCGGTTTTAGCCGTGGTTTTGTGTATTCTGACGGTTGGGTCGATGATGCGCGTTTGGTGGTGTTAAACGCACTGGACGCCCAGGAGCGCGGTGCGCAAATTATGACCCGCACCCGTTGCCTGGCGGTTGAGCGTAGCGCGGACCACAAGCAATGGCAAGCCACCTTGCAAAGTGAGGGGGGCGAGCCATTTCAAATTACCGCCCGTGCCATTGTGAATGCGGCCGGCCCATGGGCGGCACAATTTGCCAATGCCGTGGCCGATACTGAAGGCCAGGCAGAAGGCCTGGGGCAGCAGCATAAAGCGGGTCAGGCGCGCATCGGTTTGCGCCTGATTAAAGGCAGCCATATCGTGGTGCCGCGCATTTTTGATCACCCGTATGCCTACATCTTCCAAAATCCGGACAAACGGATTATTTTTGCCATCCCCTATCAAACCGACTTTACCCTGATCGGCACCACCGATCTGGAATATAAAGGCGACCCCGGCCAGGTCAAAATCGAGCAGGATGAAATTAATTACCTGTGCGAAATGGCCAGCCGCTATTTCACGCGCCCGATTACACCCGATCAGGTGGTTTGGACTTACTCTGGCGTGCGCCCTTTAATGGACGATGAATCCGCTAACGCCTCTGCCGTTACGCGGGACTATGTGTTGGAATTGAATCAAACCGGTGCGCCTTTGCTCAATGTTTGGGGCGGCAAAATTACCACCTACCGCAAATTGTCTGAGGAAGCGCTGGCCTTATTGATGCCTTGCCTGGGTTGTGACGTGCCGGACTGGACGGATCGCGCCTATTTGCCCGGTGGCGATTTACAACAGGCAGGCAGCATGGTGAGCACCTATGATTTTGCCGACTTTTACCAAAAAATGAGCCGCCAATATGATTGGCTGCCCCCCGCGCTGTTGCGCCGCTATGCGCACAACTATGGCACGCGCATGCAAAAGCTATTGGGTAGCGCCGACAAATTGGCCGATCTTGGCCAGGAACTGTGCCCCGGTTTATATGAATCGGAAGTGCGCTTTTTGGTGCAGACCGAGTGGGCGCACAGCGCACAGGATATTTTATGGCGGCGTAGCAAGCTGGGTTTGTATGCCTCGCCCGAACAAATTGAGCAGTTACAGCAGTGGTTGCAGCAGTGGCTGCCGCAGTGGCAACAAAGTCAGAAGGAGGCAGCGTGATACTTGAACTGGAGAAGGTCAGTAAGTCGGTTGGCGCACAAGCACATTTGTACCCGCTTAGCCTGCGTTTGCAACCGGGTACGATTAATGTGTTGTTAGGCCCGACCCAAGCGGGTAAAACCTCATTAATGCGGCTGATGGCCGGTTTGGATGTGCCGGATAGTGGGCGGATTTTAGTCGATGGCAAAGATGTGACCGGGGTGTCGGTACGGGACCGAAAATTGGCCATGGTGTATCAGCAATTCATCAATTATCCCGGTTTGAGTGTGTTTGAAAATATCGCCGCACCCTTGCGGATTCAGGGTTGCCCCGAGGGTGAAATCACCCAGCGCGTGAATGCGATTGCCGAAAAACTGCATATCAGCCATTTATTGCAGCGTTTGCCGGGCCAATTGTCGGGTGGGCAGCAACAGCGTTGCGCTTTGGCACGTGCTTTGGTGAAACGCGCTTCCTTGCTGCTGCTGGATGAGCCTTTGGTTAATCTGGACTATAAATTGCGGGAAGAATTGCGTGAAGAATTAACCTCGCTGTTCAGCGATGGTGATACCACGGTGGTGTATGCCACCACCGAGCCGCAAGAAGCCTTATTGCTGGGCGGCCACACTGTGGTGCTGGATGCGGGCCGCATCTTGCAATTTGGCCCTACCTTGGCGACGTATTCTGCGCCCAATTCGGTACGGGTTTCGGCTATTTTTAATGATCCCCCGATGAATTTGATGGCCGCCACCGTGCTCGGCCCCGAGCAAGTGCGCTTGAGCGACGGCACCTTGTTGCCGCTGGTCGGGCGCGCTTTGGCGCTGGCGGCGGGGGCGGCCTGCCAGATTGGTGTGCGCTGCCATCATTTGCGCCCACCCGCAGCCGTAACCACAGCCGCAGCCGCAACCGCAACCGCAGTTGTAACCAGTCATGCCGCAGTATTACTCGATTGCGTGGTCGATTTGGCCGAATTGAGTGGTTCAGAAACCTATTTGCATTTGCATCACGCAGGCAATGTGGTGGTAGCGCAATGGCCGGGCGTGCATAATTTGCCTATCGGCAGCCAGGCGAAGGTCATGCTGCAAATGCAGGATGTGTTTGTGTTTGATGCACAGGGCGCGCTGCTTAGCGCACCCAAGGGGGCTTAAGATGGCGCGTATCGAATTTAAAAATTTGGGGCATAAATACCCCGGCGCGAAAGATTATTCGCTGCAACCGATGAGTATGACCTGGGATGACGGCGGTGCCTATGCCCTGCTTGGCCCTTCCGGCTGCGGTAAATCGACCTTGCTGAATATTATTTCGGGTTTGCTGGTGCCGTCTGACGGGCAAGTGTTGTTTGATGGGCAGGATGTGACGCGGCTGCCCACGCGCGAGCGCAATATTGCCCAGGTGTTCCAGTTTCCGGTCTTGTATGACACGATGAATGTGTTTGATAATTTGGCCTTTCCTTTGCGTAACCGCAAAATGCCCGAAGTGGAAGTGCGCAAGCGCGTGCATGAAGTGGCAGAAATGCTGGATTTGACCGCCAGTTTGCAGCAGCGCGCCAGTGGTTTGGCGGCCGATGCCAAGCAAAAAATCTCGCTGGGGCGCGGTTTGGTGCGTAAAGATGTGAAGGCGATTTTGTTTGATGAGCCGCTGACCGTGATCGACCCGCATATGAAGTGGCAATTGCGCCAAAAGCTCAAGCAAATTCATCATCAATTAAAACTCACGCTCATCTATGTGACGCATGACCAGGTGGAAGCGCTCACCTTTGCCGATGAAGTGGTGGTCATGACGGACGGAAAAGTGGTGCAAAAAGGCGTGCCGGAAGCCTTGTTTGAGCGGCCCGATCATCGCTTTGTGGGCTATTTTATTGGTAGCCCGGGTATGAACTTCTTCCCGATGGAATTGAAAGAGCGCGCCGTGGTCTTGGGTGGCCAGCGTTTGCCCGTGTCCGACGAAGTATGGAATCGCCTGCAAAATAATCATGGCAAATTGGAGCTAGGCATTCGGCCCGAGTTTGTTGAATTGGCCGAAGCGGGCAGCAGTGGTACGGTGGCGGCCAATGTGGTGCGTATTCAGGCGCTGGGCACCTGCCAACTGGTGACGGCCATGGTGGGTGACCAGGTGGTGAAAGCCAAGCTCGACCCCGGCCAAAGCGTGAGCCTTGGTGCCCATGCTTTGCGTTTGATTCGACCAGAAACCATTTTCTTTTGTAATGATGAAAGGATAGGGCGATGAATAAGCCATATAACAACAAGGCATGGTTTTTCATCTTGCCGGTATTTTTGTCGGTGGCGTTTTCGGCCATCATCCCCTTAATGACGGTGGTCAATTATTCGGTGCAGGATATTCTGAGCCCGACCCAATCGGTGTTTGTGGGTTTGGAGTGGTTTTCCAAAGTAATGCGTGACCCGGATTTGCACGCCGCGCTGAAAAATCAACTCTTGTTTTCCGGCGCGGTCTTGCTGGTAGAAATTCCGCTGGGCGTGGGCCTGGCTTTGGTGATGCCTGCCAGCGGTTGGAAATCTTCCTTGACGCTGGTGGTGTTATCGATGCCTTTATTAATCCCTTGGAATGTGG
>CAMBDR010000608.1 GCA_945864765.1 Janthinobacterium lividum
TACTGCGCCAACAGCGCTGTTTTTTGTTGATGGCACCCGCAGGCATCACCAGATGCACGTGCGGATGGTAGTCGAGCCGACGCGTATGCGTGTGCAGAACCCTGACCGCGCCCGCGTTGCCTTGCAGGCGCTTGTCATTTTGACTGAAGGTGTTGACCGTCTCCCACGCGCATTGGGTAATCAGGTTGTAGACGATTTTTTGATTCTGCCACGCCAGTTGCCGCCATTGCTCCGGCAAGGTGAAGGTGATCATAAAATAGTCACACGGAAGCTGTTTTGCCAGTTGGCGTTCGATCCATTGCTGTGATTCGTGGGCCTGGCAGTGTGGACAATTGCGGTGGCCGCAGGAATGCGGGACGAAGCGGGTGTCATGGCAATCGCTGCATTGCACTTTCATTTGCGCACTCAAGGCGTTGCGGCAGGTTTTAAACGCCGCCAATGCACGGCCTTGGCTGGGCAAAAGCTTGCTGCCATATTGGTGCAGAAAGTCGGCCTCGAAAGTTTTGATGATGCTTGCCAGCCGCATCATTTGACATTGCCCCAGTTGATGGCGATGTTGATCATCATGGCATTGATGCGCTCGATGGCGGCGTCATTGCTGCCGGTGGTGAGGTGGGTGTAGCGGACAGTGGTCAGGATGGGGAGGTGGCCGAGGATTTTTTGAACGTCAAGTATGCGCCACGCCAGCCTCAATCAGGTGGGTAGCGTAGCTGTGGCGCAGGCTGTGCGGCGAAATTCTTTTTTTAAGCCGCAACTCTCGGTGACGGCGCGCAAGACTTTCTGCACGCCGCCAGCATCAAGCGGCGTAATAGCCGTGTGCGCCTTTTTGAGACCACCTTGCCGATTGGGGAATAGCAAGCGGGGATTGCGATGCACTGCCCAGTGGCGGCGTAAAACTAAAAGGGTGGCACCGGGCAGCGGCACCAGCCGATCCCTATTTCCCTTGGCGTCGCGAATATGCACGCGCTTGCGGTCGGCGTCAATGTCACACGGTTGCAAGCGCAGTCCCTCGCCCAAGCGCAGGCCCAGACTGTAAATGGTGTAAAAAAACACGCGATAACTGAGCACCTTTGTCGATGCGATGATGCGCTGCATTTGTTCGATGGTCAAAATGTCAGGTAGGCGCTGGACGCTTGGCGGCTTCACGAGATCCGGTGCTGGCCACGGTTGGTGCAACACCTTTTCGTAATAGAACTTGAGGCCGTAAAGGTCGTGTTTGAGCGTGCTCCACGAGTGCGTACTCAGCAAGTCGCTGAAATATTCAGTGAACTGGTCCTCGGTTAGTGCGTCAATTTGGTAGTCGAAATACTTGCCTGCGCGCCGTACAGCATGAGACCAGGCTTCGATGGTTTTGGGCTGCATGCCGTTCAGTTCCAGACGTTTAAGATGGGTTTGATAATTTTTCGCGAAATCGGCTGGGAATTGTGGTTTGATCATGTTATAACCTCGTTGAATGTTGAAAGTCCCGCTGTGCGGGGTGAGGTTGGATTGTAGTTTTTTTTGGCGAAACGTGGGCTGGGTTTTCTCCGCGTAGCGGCTTCGTCCAACTGATGTGCTAAACTCGACAAGTTACGCCCGACCAACAGCTTATTGTTCATCATTTATTGCACCACGGGAGGCAATCATGGATACCGTATGCCAAATTATTGACGATGCACCAGACTATGTCGCGGTGCCAATTGCCATGCGCCATCGTCGCCTGGAACTGATTTTCCGCCCATTGGATGAAGCCGCCCAACCAGAAACCAGCGACGCGCGCGGTTGGCCAACCGATTTTTTTGAACGCTTCGCTGGCTGCCTTGCCGACGACCCGATTCAACGTCCCGAGCAAGGCGATTTTGAACAACGCCTGGAATTGCTATGACTTACTTGCTCGATACCAATGTTTGCATCATGTTTCTGAATCAGCCAAACTCAATTATCGCGCAACGATTACAGCAACAACATGTAAGTGATATTGCCGTATGTTCGGTCGTGAAGTCAGAGCTGTTTTATGGCGCAATGAAAAGCCAATGGCCGGAACGCACCTTGCAAAAGCAAATGGCGTTTCTGAAAATTTTCAAATCTTGGCCTTTTGACGATCAAGCTGCAATAAAATATGGCGAAATTCGGGCTGATTTGGCGCGCAAAGGTACGCCTATTGGCCCGCACGATGTCCAGATAGCCGCCATTGCCCTCACCAACAACTGTATTCTGGTAACCCATAACACCGCCGAGTTTAGCCGCGTCGCTGGCTTGCAATTGGTGGACTGGGCCTTAGCATAGGCATCTGCCAAAACAAACCTGGCGGCCTGGCAAATGCACAGTAACGTGCGCCACATCAAACCGTATTACATTTCAAGCGGTTCTGGTAACGACGAATATCCCATTGCAATCTGGAAAACTTGCCCCGGCGCTGGTATGATGCCAGATCAAACCAAAACTTCAGGCCGGGCGCAGTGAATTATGCCGATTGAACCATTTGATGTTTTTCTCAGTTACAGCAAACATGACCTTGCCGTGGTGCGCGCCTTGGCGCAGCGCCTGAAGGGTGACGGGCTGCGGGTTTGGTTTGATGAATCGGAGATTTTGCCGGGCGATGCCATTTTCAGCAAGCTGGAAGAAGGTTTGGAAAATGCGAAATTTTTGATTTTCTTCATGTCGGCGCATTCCATCGGTTCGGATTGGGCGCAGTTGGAAAGCCATGCCAAGCGCATTGGTGATCCGCTGAATCGAAATCGACAATTTATCCCATTGCGGCTGGATGACGTGGTGACGAAAGGGTCGCTTGCACAATTGCAAGCCATTGACTGGCGCAAACCCGACGATGCCAGCTACCAAACCCTGTTGCGCGCTTGCGGGCGTGCGGTGCCAGACCCGGCGCAGGTTTTTCTGCCAGCGGCGGCTGCGCTGCAAATTGACGTTGACCGCATCATCAAATATGCACCACAACATTTGCTGGGGCGTGCGCCGGCTACCACGCTGCTTAAAAAAGCCTGGCAGCAAGCTTGTAATGGTGGCAAGGGCAAGAAACCGCGCCCCCCACATCATCAGCTTTGTTGCGCTGGGTGGCGAGGGTAAAACTTCGCTGGTGGCGCATTGGGTAAAACAACTGTGGCAAGACGGCTGGCCGGGTTGCGAGGCGGTGTTTGCCTGGTCGTTTTACAGCCAGGGCAGTGATGACAAGGCAGCGGCTTCGTCTGATTTATTCATCCATACCGCATTGCGGTTTTTTGGGGAGGCAGAACTGGCTGCGAGCAGCCAAAGCGCCGTCGAAAAAGCGCGCAAGCTGGCGCAAGTGGTGGGCGCACGGCGTGTATTGCTGGTGTTGGACGGGGTGGAACCCTTGCAATATGCACCAACCGGGGCGATGAATGGCAAACTCAAGGATGAGGCGCTGGCGCAATTGCTGCGTGCACTGGCGTTGCAGAATAGCGGCTTGTGCGTGCTGACGACGCGCTATTCGATACCTGACTTAAAGGCTTTTTGGGATAGTACCGCGCCGGAACACAAGCTGCTGCGCTTACCCAAAGCAGCGGGGGTGGCGCTGCTGCGCAAGTTGAAAGTACACGGCGCGCAAGCCGAGTGTGAAAAGCTGGTGGAATCGGTGAAAGGCCATGCGCTCAGCGTCCACCTGTTCGGCAGCTTCCTGCGGGACGTGCACGGCGGCGACGTGCGCCAGCGCGACCGCGTGCGCCTGGCGCACGCCAATGCGCACGAACAAGGCCCGCATGCCTTCCGCGTGATGGATGCGTATGTACACTGGCTGGCGAACGATGGCGCGCAAG
>CAMBDR010000609.1 GCA_945864765.1 Janthinobacterium lividum
ACCTCTTTGCTTGCAATTTTGCGCATCGCAGCCAGCACGTCGTGCCCGCCCGCAATGCCCGCCGGGTCACGCGCGGGGCCAAGCAAAATAAAATCATTGGCCATCACATCGCGTCGATTCACACCATACCCCGCTGCCACCAACTGATCTTCTTGCGCGCGCGCATGCGCCAGTACCAGATCGACATCGCCATTTTGCGCCAGCGCCAGCGCCTTACCGCTACCAACCGCGATTACCTGCACCTTGAGGCCGCTTTCGGCTTCAAAAGCGGGTAGCAAAAACCCCAGCAGGCCGGAATTTTCGGTGCTGGTGGTGGTGGCCAGGCGTAGCGTTTTGGATTGCGCCGACGGTGCCTGTGCCAGCGCCAGATTGAATGAGCATAGCCAGCAAATACAGCAAATACAGCACAGCATGAAGCGGATTGTTGGGACGATGGATGGTGACAGCATGGGTGGTTTTTCTTTCATTTGGATTGCAGCAGGCCGTCACGCAATTTCCAGTGCACGATGTCGGCGCGTCGAATCAAATCCCGGTCATGGCAAACCATGAGTAGCGAACGGCCATCGCGTATCAAATCCGGAATCAAAGCCAGCACTTGTTCACGCGCCTGGCCGTCCAGATTGGCGGTTGGTTCGTC
The DNA here is from genome assembly GCA_945864765.1 of Janthinobacterium lividum. Classification (GTDB taxonomy): domain Bacteria; phylum Pseudomonadota; class Gammaproteobacteria; order Burkholderiales; family Burkholderiaceae_D; genus CAMBDR01. Next base: position 638 of record CAMBDR010000609.1, read on the forward strand.
CAGCAGCCAGCACTGCTGTTGCAACACCTTGGCGCGCGCCAGTGCAACCCGTTGTTTTTCCCCGCCCGAGAGCTGGCGCGCCGGGCTGTGGCGCAAGTGCAAAATGCCGGCCCACTGCATGGCTTCGATGATTTGCTGATGTTGTGTAGGTTGCGTAGGTTGTGTAGGTTGCACCTGCTGCGCCTGCCTGGGCTGGAATAGGCCGCCGCGCGCGCGCAAGCCATAGCCCACATTGTATTCCACCGTGCCTGCAAACATGACCGGATGTTGATGCACATAGCCCATTGCCAAACGCAATGCAGCCGCATAAGGTTGCAGCGTAACGGGCACCCCGTGCAAACTGGCCGCGCCAATGTGCGCCGTTTCCAGCCCCGCCAGGATGCGCAGCAGCATGCTTTTGCCTGCGCCATTCATACCGGTCAGCACATAGGCATGGCCGCAATCGATGCGTAATTCATCGATATTGAGCAACAGGCGCGGCCCGAAACGCTTTTGCAATTGCTGTACCTGTAGCAGCGCTGTCATGTGGCCTCCGGCTGGCCTTCGCCCTGCAACAGCAGCAGTGCGGCATTGATCAACAATGCGGTCAGCATCAGCACCAGCCCCAGGGCAATGCCACGGGCAAATTCACCTTTGGCGGTTTCCAGGGCGATGGCGGTAGTGATGGTGCGGGTGTGGTCAAGGATATTGCCGCCCACCATCATGGCGCAGCCAACTTCAGAAATCACCCGGCCAAAGCCATTGACCATGGCCGCCATCACCCCAAAGCGTGCTTCAAAAATCAGTGTCGCCATCACGCGCCAGCGCGACGCGCCCAGCACGCGTGCGGTTTCGCCCAAGCGCACATCACACGCTTGCAAGGCGCTGATGCAAAAGGCCAGCAATACCGGAAATGCAATCAGCGCCTGCCCCAAAATCATGCCCGCCGGGTCAAACAACCAGCCCAGGCTACCCCAGGGGCCATGGCGCGAGAGCAGCATGTACAGCAACAGCCCGACCAGCACCGTGGGCATGGCCAGCGCCGCCTGCGCCAGCCAGATTAAGCCACGCCGCCCCGGAAAGCGCGAGCAAGCGATCCAGTAAGCGGCCCCGAGTGCGAGCGGGGTGGCCAACAGCAGGGCCGACAGCACGGTTTTGAGCGAGAGCGCGATGATGCGCCACAAGGCGGCATCGCCATGCAGCAGCAGGGAAAGCGCTTCGGCGATGGCGGCAGTTAAGGACATTAATTTGCCAGCTAATTGGCCAGCTTACCCACCGCCGCCACCAATTGCGCTTTCAATTCTTCATTCTTGAGCACGCCCTTTTCGGCATCAAAATGTTCATTAAAGCTTGTGATGGACAGGCTGGCCTTCACTTGCCCGGCAAAATAGGGTGCCGAGGTGGTGGCAGCGGCCAGCACACTCGCGCCCCCGCGTGCGCCGGGCGAGGTGGCCAGCAATACCATCGGTTTGCCCTGAAATACCTTTTGCCCAATGCGCGAACACCAGTCAAACAGGTTTTTATAAGCCGCACTATAGGAGCCATTGTGCTCGGCAAAGGAAATGATGATGGCGTCACTGGCGGCTATTTTTTGCAAAAACGCCTTGGCCAAAGCAGGCTGGCCCAGCTCCGCTTCCTTGTCCACACTAAACAAGGGTAATTCATAATCGTTCAAATCCAATACCTCAACCTCGGCTCCCGGCACCAGGCTGGCGGCATAAGTCGCTAACTGCTTGTTGATGGATTTTTTACTGCTGCTGGCTGCAAAGGCTAATAATTTCATACTGAGTCCTGTAGGGTTGTCGATAAATGGATGAGGGCGGTCGAGTTCACCCGAAAAACGGCTATTTTACGATAATTTTGGTAACGCAAGCGCTGCCTGTACCCTGAGCGCCGCATACGCATCATTGGCCGCATACAGCAATTGGCTGGGCGTAAGCGCATGATTAGCCCAGTTGGATGTGGTCACGCGTCGGGATTTTTGAAACTTTTGTTCAAACACAATCGCCACCGCCGAGCGCACGCCAACCGAATTGCGGTAACCCATTTGGCGGAACACGCTGCATAAATCCAGCACGCTCTGCAAGCGCACCCCCAGCTTTTCGTAAATTTGCCCCTTATCCTGTCCCAACCCAAAACCCACTTTCAGCAAACTTTCCGCTTGCAGCAATTCCAGCAAAAACGGCCAGCCGTGCCGATGATGTAGTTGAAAGATAAACGCCTTGTCGTGCAACGCAAACTGCACCACGTGCGGCCCCTGGCTTTGCTGGTCCTTGAAAAAAGTGGGTTTGGATTCGGTATCAAACCCCACCACCTGCGCTGCCATAATTTCCGCCGCTGCCGCCGTAAATTCGGCCTCGCTGGCAGGGACAAAAATGTTGGCCAAGGCCAGGCCTGAAAAGGGCGGTAACAGGGCGGTTTGGGCTTTATCGGGAGGAATTTTATTCATGACCGGGTGGGTTGAAGGCGAAGCCAACCAGTATAATGGCGTTTTCGTCGGATTGCACCAAAAATATGAACGCATCTTCCCACGCATCTTCTCGCGTCGCCAGTTACTTCATCGGCGGTGCCGGTGACAAATCGCGCTTTTTGCTGTTTTTCCGGCAAACCAATTTGCTCAAGTCGCTGCTGATCGATCATTATGCGGCGCATCTTGCCGGCAGCGGACAAGGCAAGCTGGAAGTGAATCATACGCCAGACAAGCTGTACTGGGGTTATGATGAAATGGACGCCTTGCTGGCCGAAATTAAAAGCACGGTGCGACGCTTTCGTGCAGTCAAAATCCGTTTGATCGGGCATAGCTTTGGTGGCTTTCAGGCGGCAAAATTGAGTACCCGCCTGGCGCAGGAGGGGATTGTAACCGATTTGCTGATCACGCTGGACCCGGTGGGCAGCGGCAATTTGTCCAAATTTGTCGGCCTGGGCCGCCGTCCGGTGTACCCCAAGGCCAATACCTGGGTCAACATCTGCGCCAATCATACCATTCAATATGACCGCACCGATGCGGTGGCCGATTTGGGCGTGCGCTGGAAGCCGGGGCGTGACCGCAGCTTAAAAATCCAACCGCATAGTGATTTTGGCGTGCCGCACAGCCATACGGCAATTTGGGAAATGATGCATTTTCCCGGTATAGCGGGCGATAGCGCCT
>CAMBDR010000610.1 GCA_945864765.1 Janthinobacterium lividum
GCCAAGCCCAGCTTTCAAGCCCCCGGTCTTGGCAAGCCAGACCTGATCAGGCAAATACCCGATTCAACCAATCGATATATTGCTTCGCCAGTCCTTTTTTAAAATCCAGCAACTGCCCACCTACAGCCCCCGCCATCCCTTGCCCCGGCATTGCTTGCCACGCCAGCCAGGTCGCAAGCTCGGCCTTGCTGAGATGATGCGGTTTAAACTTGGGTGCCTTTAACCCCGCAACCGCCTGCTCAGCATGTTGCAACAGACTTTTTTCTCCCCCGACAACCGATTTTTTTACAAAATCCTCCAAAAGCCCCTGACTCAGATTATCCGGCATGATCCACAACCCAATCTGCGGCAAACCATCATTGTGTTGAAAACAAAAACCCTTACCGGATCTATCCGGGTCATCTGGAATAACATAGGCGTGAGCACGAAGAATATGACTGATGCGTTCCCATGTTTTTGCAAAGCCCAAACCACCTGCAGCGGGGAAATCAGCGTCCACCACCAAACCAATCGCCTCTATCCGCTCATCACTTTCATCCCGTGATGCCAACTCGATCAAAACAGATAATAGTTTGATGGCATTGTCCTTACCCGCAGCAAAATCACCCAAGCCATTGGGCGGCCCGACCCAGATTTTATCTTCCAAACCAATTTTGCGGCAACATGCGGTAAAAAATGATTTGTCGTTTTCGCCCTCAACCAACAACATTTTAGGATATTTTTTCATCCGCCTACCTCACCTCAACTTTAGCCTGAGTCAAATCAAACAATTGCTCATGATTGAACACGGTGGCACCAATTCTGCCTTTCTCGCTGGTGCGCACACTACGCCCAACGCGCAGCAGCACGCCTTCAGAAGCTTCGCGTTGTCGCGCTACCTGGGCAAAACTGTCAATGCAATCCCAACTGTGGGTGGTGGCAAAAACCTGGATATCCAATTTTTTAGCAAAATCAAAAACCAGGTTCCATACTTTTTCCTGCACGCTGTAATGCAAGCCATTTTCAAACTCATCAATCAGCAAAATGCCGCCCTTGGCCGGAAACAACTTCAAGACCAGTTGCAATACCCGCAACATGCCGTCACCCATACTGTTCAGTGGCACAGGCACAGGGAAATTTTTCAAGGCCACCATGGCAATACGGCTCAATTGCTCACCAGCCGCCCTTTCCCTATTTTCAACAAACATCAGGTCCAAAAACTCTGGTGCAACCATCCTCAAAGCCTCAGCAACAATTGCCTTGTCGGGTGTTAAACCAATTTCATCCCAAATACTGGCCAAATCATCAAATGAAATAGCCCGTGTCGGCACAACGCTGCATGGCAGGGGTGGATTCAATTCTTGTTCCAACTCGCGGCTCACCGGGTTGGGGTCAAACAAAGCAATGACTGGTAAAAATCGCTGACCTTTACAAATTGACAGAACTGGCCGAATATCCGCATCGGCGGGCATGTTTTTCAAATCGGCCTTTTGCACAACGCTGGTCTTGATCGTCGTGCTGGCGCTACCAAATCCATCCACGGTACTACTCAGTTCATTGCGCCGCAGTTCATTTTTAATCAACAAAGTCTGTTCGGCATCTGCCCCATCCCCAATTGAAATGGCCCCGGACTCGTCCTCTGGAAAGCGCCGCCCGGTGAAGAAGCTCTCAAACGGTAGCAAACTGTTTCCCTTGCCAGTGAGCAGATGCATATTATCTGTACGATAGCGTTCGTTATGGCTTGCCGCCAGCTCGGCCAGCACCCAGCGCTGACCATGCGCGGCATAGATGCGCAATGCTTCAAGAATGGATGACTTACCTGAATTATTTTTGCCAACAATCAGATTGATCCGGCCAAGTTGATTGACCTTAAAGTCTTCGAGCGCGCGGAAGTTCTTAATTTCCAATGATTTTAATTTCAACATCAGGATTCCTTAAAACAGGCCGTTACACATTTTTGGCAATTTTCCTCATTCTACCTTACCTGTCAGCGACATTGGCTATCGTACTCATCCTGTTAGCCCATGTTTTTGGCAGCCCTGCTCCGGCGATGGCCGCTTTCAACAAGCCAATACGGTACAATTCACATCGACGTACCCAGCCATTAACTTTATCGGAGCGATATCCGCAATGAACACAACAATGCGAAATGAAATGTTTATCGGCCTGTCAGACGAAGAACGCGCTATTCTTGATGATTTTCTCAACTCGGCGCTATTGGAAGAACGTGCCATGGATCTGGCTACCGTCGAGGGATTTCTGACCGCAGTGACCATCGGCCCGGAACTGATTATGCCAGCCCAGTGGTTGCCTTGGGTTTGGGACAGGGACGAAGGTAAAATCAACCCCAAGTTTGAAAATATGGATCAGGCCGACCAGATAATCAACCTGTTAATGCGCCACTACAATGGCATACTCGGTCAATTTATCGATGACGCGGCAGGGTTCACGCCGCTCTTCAATTTCGGCGCCGCTTGGGGCGTGAGCGAATGGTGTCAAGGCTTCTTATTGGGCACAAGTTTCAGCAAGGCAGCCTGGTTGGTGCTCTCGGAAGCCCACCCGGAGTTACTGCAACCATTTTTATTGCTTGGCACTGATAAGGGAATCGAACAACTTAATATGGAACCCGACAGTACGGGTGAAACCATTAATGCCATCGTACCTTCGCTGGCAGCGATTTATGCTTTCTGGATGAAGCGGCGTGTTATCCGGGAGCCTGACCCAAGTTTCCACATCCTTCCGCTGGGCAGCACCAATACCCGGCAGCCGATCCAGCGAGAACTGCCTAAGGTTGGCCGTAACGATGTTTGCCCTTGCGGCAGCGGAAAGAAGTATAAGAAGTGCTGCGGGGCGAATACGACTACCTTGCATTGATATTCATTGAAATACGGCAGTGCCGCGCTATGTGGAAAAGCATTGGATTTACGCCTGCAATGGCTTACACTGAAGTCTTTCACCGTCCCGGAGTTTTGCCATGAGCGCACGCGAATTTGAAAGCAGATTATTAACACGCTGCGTCGCCGTTGCCCGTTCCCAGGATGTGCTGAGGGCGGAAAATCAATGTGAAGCGAATGTATTTCGGGTAGCGGCAATGATCATCGTACACCGTTGGCCGCAGGAGGCAGCCAGATTAATGCAGGCCGGAACAGACTATTTTACCCAACACCCGGCGCAACAATTACATGCCTCAGAGGTCGTGCGCAAAGGCTGGATTTTTAGCTTCCCGCGCCTGCGCGACATGTTAAACCGCCAGTTGCAGCAAGGTTAGGCGCAGATGAAAATCAATCCGCAATTTTATACCCACACCGCACTGGCACAAGGCTTGCGGGGCTTGTTTCAACAACTGGAACAGCAGCTTGGCCTAAACCGTCCACTGGCGGTCTGGCTGGCGGGTGGCATGGAGGTGCATTTATACACGGGCAGCCGGGTAACGACCGATGTTGCCGCTGAATTTGGTGCCCGTGTATTGCTATATTAAACTATCAGTTCAAGGAAAATACACATGACAAACTCATCCAACCAATTTAAAGGGTTGCGACTACGCAATGATCTAATCGAAGGATGCCTTGTAGCCTTTGGCGTGCAGTCACTGGTTGTGAGCAACGAAACACCTAAAATAAAGCGTTTTACTGGAACACTCAACGAAAAGGAAGTATTTTTTAGAATATTCGAGACCGACAAAGGTGCAACAACCGGCTACGCTACTGGCAAGGATCGCGCTGTTTTTGATGAAATTGCCGCCGAAATTGTTGACAAATGCAGCTACGAAGGAAAACACAGC
>CAMBDR010000611.1 GCA_945864765.1 Janthinobacterium lividum
CTGTTCGCCGACAACAAAGGTTTGCTGGCGATGGATGAAAGCACGCCAACCTGCAACCAGCGCTTCGCCCAATTGGGCATTGCACAGGACGAGGCGGCACGGCGTGCCTGGCGCGAATTGCTGGTCACCGCGCCCGCGCTGAATGAGTCCATCAGTGGTGTGATACTGGTTGACGAGACGATACGCCAGCAAACAAAAGATGGCACGCCCTTGATCAGGATTTTGATCGACGCGGGCATCATTGCCGGCATTAAAGTGGATATCGGTGCCAAGGCCATGGCAGCACACGCCGACGAGAAAATCACCGAAGGTTTGGACGGCTTGCGCGAGCGGCTGGCCGAATACGCCGCATTGGGTGCCCGTTTTGCCAAGTGGCGCGCGGTGATCGCCATCGGCGAGCGCATTCCCGGTCAGGTCTGTATCGAGGCCAATGCGCATGCACTGGCGCGCTATGCCGCCTTGTGTCAGGAAGCCGGGTTGGTGCCCATCGTCGAGCCGGAAGTGTTGATGGACGGCGCGCATTCTTTGCAGCGCTGTGCAAAAGTGACGGAGCAAGTTTTGCGCGCCGTTTTCGATCAGCTTTATCGGCAAGGCGTCATGCTGGAGGGCATCATCCTCAAGCCCAATATGGTGCTGCCCGGATTAACTTGCCCCAAGCAGGCGACGGTGGACGAAGTGGCCGACGCCACCGTGCGTTGCCTATTGCGCGCCGTGCCCGCTGCCGTGCCGGGCATCGCGTTCTTGTCGGGCGGCCAATCCGGCGAACAGGCCTCGGCCCGTTTGAATGCGATGCATCGCCAATTCAAGTCGCACTTGCCTTGGCGGCTGGGGTTTTCATTTGCACGTGCGATCCAGCAACCGGCTTTGGACACTTGGCGTGGCGAGCAAGCCAATGTGCAAGCGGCCCAGCAAGCCTTGTTGCATCGCGCCCGCAGCAACCGGTCTGCGCGCAGGGGTGAATACGATGCGGTGAGGGACAGGTCATGAAAGCGCCAACAAAACTTTATTTGATACGGCACGGCCAAACCGCATGGTCGCTCACTGGTCAGCACACTGGCCGCACCGACTTGCCATTGACCATGCAGGGTGAAGACGAGGTGCGGACACTTGCGCCGCGCCTGGCAGCGATACCGTTTGCGCAGGTGCTGACCAGCCCTTTGCTGCGCGCGCGCCAAACCTGTGAGTTGGCTGGAGCTGAACTGGGCGCGCAGGCAGAAATCGAGCCGGATTTGGTGGAATGGAACTATGGCGATTATGAAGGCCAGCGCTCGGTTGATATTCGCCAGCAACGCGCCGACTGGAATATTTTTCGGGATGGTTGCCCAAACGGTGAAATGCCCGCACAAGTGGCCGCGCGTGCGGATCGCCTGATCGCGCGTCTTCGCACGCTGGCGGGAAACATCGCGCTGTTCTCGCACGGCCAATTCGCTCGCGTGCTGGCGGCACGATGGGTCGGCTTGCAGTTGATTGAGGCCCAGCATTTTTCGCTCAGCACTGCGTCGCTGAGTATTCTTGGCTACGACCCACACCACCCGGAGGTGGCCGTTATCGCGCAATGGAACAGCGTTTCAGATGCGACGTTGCCGCCGTTGCCTGGTGCCGAGGTGGGCGACGCCAGAGCCTTGAAACAGCGCGGGATTGAAGGATGGGAAAACGAAGGCGGCGAGCTGAAGGATCAGCAAAGGCCGTAGTTTGTCGATCTGCATGCCTGAGCCCGGTTTTACAGTTTTACGGCCCTACTCTGTATCGCGCCAGCCCTTGGTGGCATGATGAGTATCCTGACGTGCCAGTTCAGCCAGCATATCGCGCTCAAACTGTTCCCGTGCCACCCGTGCCGAATTGGCCAGCGCCTTGGCATCATGCCGGTTATTTTGCATGATGCTCAGAGCGCGCCTGGAGCTGCGGCGAAACTTGTCGGCCAGGGTTTTGGCCTGAAAGCGCTCAAAACCCAGCACTTCCAGGGTGGCGCGTGCGCTGACCAGCGAGCCTTCAAATAGTTCGCGCTCGACATGGTGTACCCCCATTTCGAGCAGTTCCATATGGTGCATGGCATTGCGTGCGCGCACGATGATTTTGAGTTGCGGGTAGTGCCGCTTCAGATAATGCACCAGGCCATTGACCTGTGCCACATCATCCATTGCCACCACCACCACCCTGGCATGCGCCATACCCGCCGCATGCAACAGGTCATGATTGGTGGCATCGCCAAAATAGACTTTGAAACCAAAGCGCCGCGCATTATCGACCACCTCACTACCGTGATCAATCACCGTGGGTTTAATCCCGGAAGCGAGCAATACGCGGCACACAATTTGCCCATAGCGGCCAAACCCGGCCACGATCACGCTCGGATGTTCATTTTCCATCACATCCGCCTCACGCTCTGGCTCTCCGGTCTTGTTCCAGCGATCAAACAAAATCAACAGCAGCGGGGTGGTGGCCATGGACAAGGCCGCAATCAAGGTCAACAAACTGGCATCCGCCGCAGGCAACACCTGGGCCGATTTGGCCGCAGCGATGACCACAAAAGCGAATTCACCCACTTGCGAGAGCAACAAGGCCAGCAATAGTCCCTGTCGCCCGGCAAAACCATTCAGCCGTGCGGTGAGTAGCAGGCCAACAATTTTAAGCGCCAGCACCAGGCCAAGGCCCAATGCCACTTTCACCGGTACGCTGGCAAACAGGCTCAAGTCCATGCTCATGCCAACGGCAATAAAAAACAAGCCGAGTAACAAGCCTTTGAAGGGCAGCAAATCCGCTTCCAGCGCATGGCGATATTCCGAACTGGCCAGCAGCACACCGGCCAAAAATGCCCCCAGACCCATCGAAAGCCCGACCCGCTCCATCAACGCGGCAACGCCCAGCACCAGCAGCAAGGCAAAACCGGTAAATAGCTCGCGCACCTGCATCGCCGCCACAAAACGCATCAGCGGGTAGGCCAAAAAGCGCCCCAATACAATCACGCCGAGCACCGCAGCCAGTTGCACCAGGGGGCTGGTGGCAGTAGCATGGCTGGCAGCCGCGCTTGCAGCCGCGCCGGCAGCCGCACTGGCAGCCAGGTCGCCGGTGTGCGGGCTGAGTGCCGCCGCGAGTGCCAGCAAAGGAATGGCCGCCATATCCTGATACAACAGCATTGAAAACGCGCTACGGCCAATCGGCAAAGGCAGCAAATTGCGCTCTTGCATCACCGCCACCGCAATCGCGGTGGAAGACAAGGCCAGTGCCAGGCTGGCCACGAGCGCGGCTTGCCACGACCAGCCCACCAATAAGCCCAAGCCAAAAAGGCACAGCGCACAAAGCAGCATTTGCAAGGTGCCGCCGCCAAAAACGGCGCTGCGCATGCTCCACAAGCGTTTTGGCTCCAGTTCCAGGCCAATCACAAACAGCATTAAGACCACACCCAGTTCCGAAACATGCAAAATCGCTTGCGGGTCGGAAATCAAACTCAAGCCAAACGGGCCGAGCGCCAGGCCGGCCAGCAAATAGCCGAGCACCGAGCCCAAACCCAGGCGAACCGCCAGCGGCACGAAAATCAGGGCGGAGACGAGGAAAAGTATTGCCTGAATCATGGTTGATCCTTCATGGCTGGTGTTTCATGGTTGATGGTTGATACGTCATGTTTGATGCCTCATTGTAGTTTTTCCCAATGAAAAGCGGTGCAATGGGCCAACTGTTCAGGCGGAAAAATGGGCCTCGCAAGCCTCGCCAAGTTGCGCGCACACTGCCGCTTGTTGCTCCGGGCCAACGTGCGTATAAGCAT
>CAMBDR010000612.1 GCA_945864765.1 Janthinobacterium lividum
CAAACTCCCGCAATTTGAATCCATACAAGAACTGTTCGATGACCTCGAAAAAAACAGCGCAGACTAAGCGCGCTCTTCCGGTGTGAATGACCCATCTCAAATTGCCGCCAGCACCAAATTTTTGCCCAGTGCCGCCAAGGCCTGTTCCACCTTATCAATCTTGGTGGGGTGCTTGAGATTAAACAGGCGCTGCACATCCTGCAACTTCGCCCCTAACTTTCATGAAGCATTGCAACGCCCCCGATTATGAAAGACAATGCGCAGACGTGCCGTCGCGCATAGGCAGAGGTCGTGATACCTTTTGATGGCTCGTTGACCGCGAAACCTAACTCGACCCGTCCTCATTCACTCGTACCCCGGATTGCTTGGCACCACTGTTTGGTGGTGGACAGCGCACGCTAAAAAGAGCCGTCAGCTTTGCCTGACAGGCCGTTGAATGAGGATGCCCTTGGGCGACAGCACGATTGTGATTGTAGTCTTTTTCGTTCAAGGAGTCAGCTATGGAATTAACCCCGATCTACAAACGTGTCATCGGTTTGGACGTACATCAGGCCAAAATCAGCGCTTGCGCGATATCCGAGCAAGCCGATGGCACTGTTGTAGTAGAACACCGCGAATTTGGTGGTTTCAAACGTGATCGACGGATGCTTGCCGCTTGGGCGCAGTCATTTGGTCCGGAAGTTGTGGTCATGGAAAGTACAGGGATCTACTGGAAAAGCCCCTATGCGGCGCTGGAGCGCATTGGTATTCACGCCTGGGTGGTCAATGCCCGGCATGTCAAAACCGTTCCAGGTCGCAAAACCGATGTGGCCGACGCGCAGTGGCTTGCTACACTGGCACGGGCCGGATTGCTGCGCGCCTCATTCATTCCTCCGGCGCATATCCGCTACTTGCGCCTGATTGCCCGGCAACGTCAAAAGCGTGGCGGCATGCTTTCATCAGAGAAAAACAGGTTGCACAAGTTGCTGGCCGACTCAGGGTGCCGCCTCAATGTGCTGGTCTCAGACATTCATGGTCAGGCTGGGCGTGCCATGGTCAAGGCGCTTATTTCTGGCGAACCGATCAGTGCCATACTTGACTTGGCCGGGAGGCTCAGGCCAAGCCGCGATGATTTGTTTGAGGCATTGCAACCGGAAGAGCTGAGTGGCCCGCATCTGTTTGTGTTGTCCGAAATCATGTCCCACATCGAGGAAATTGAGGCGCGCATGGCGCGCTTTGAGAAGGCACTTCTCGATGGACTGGCAGCTTGGCAGCCTCAGTTGGTGCTGTTGCAAACCATTCCTGGCATTGACCAGATGGGCGCTGCCATGTTGCTGGTGGAAATCAGTCCCGACATGGGTAGCTTCGGCAGCGCCGAAAAACTGGCTTCATGGGTTGGAATTTGTCCTGGGAATAACGAAAGCGCGGGTAAGCGCAAAAGCGGCAAAACCCGCAAGGGCAATGCCTGGGTGAGGCGGTTGCTGTGCGAGTTCGCACAAGCCGCTTCCCGAAGTCGTTGTGCGCTCAAGGATAAATTTACGGCGTTGAGTATTCGCAAAGGCCACAAAAAATCCATTGTGGCTTTGGCGCACAAGATGCTGCGCATTGTTTTTGCCATGCTTAAAAACAATGCCCCTTATCAAGACAAAGCGATAGATTATGAGGCACTGACGGTTGAGCGAAATGCGCCGCGATGGATGAAGATGTTGGTCAAGCACGGCTATATCCCATCCTCAATCTAATCATTTTGTAGCTACAGCATTACCGTTCGTTTTCGGTTGCGCGTACTGGCCAGCGGCAGGTCGGGTATTGCTTCGCCTGCGGTAGGTGGTCTTTCACGCTAAAGGTCGCGACGATTCATGTTGTGGCTAACGAATAGCGTTTATCTGCCGCCCCACAAACGCAAAAGCGAGCCGCGCAGCAGTCGTGGAAGATAAACGGGTTGAACTTAACCGACGGCAAGCGGCGGCACACAGGGGATTGTATAACAGTCGATGGAACAAGCGCCTGCAAATATCAGTATTTCGCAACACAATTGTTAAGGCGGCGGCGCAAGGCGCGATTTGTGGTATTTGTTCAACATGTAGTTTTGGCTTTGTACAGCGGCATGCGGGGGATTCGAATTGGGCTTGGTCAGGCATTTTTCTCATATTCCTCAATGGCGAGCAAGAGGCTGGTGCGATGAAGCCGCGCGACTTCCTGCCATGGTTCACCAGTCAGTGCCGATTCCAACGCCCACAGCAGATTGAGACTGACGTTGCCATTGGCTCGTTTGGCCATCACATAGGCGGGTACGGAACCGAGCTGACGAAGCTGCGCGATTGAAGCGATACCAGCACGGGCGAGCATTGCTTCCGATTTGGTGCCCAAGCTCTTGAGGTCTGAGATGGATTTTGGTTTAGTCATAATCAGTCAGGCACTTTTGCAATGAATGTACCGAGCAGGTGGCCCACGGCAAGTATTGCGAAGAAGGCGGAGGTGCCCAACAGGATATTGGCTGGTCGGTGCCAGAGCCTGGATTGGTGCTGTGGGAAAAGCCGCCAGCAGGCCCATATGCACGCGCCAGCCACAAGCGGCATGGAGACAAGGAAAATTCCCTGGCCGATGCCCTCGGGGGAACCTGGCTTGGCAACGAAGATGAGCAATGACCAGAGTGCCCATGCAGCACATCCAATTCCACCAATTCGCCAAACAGTTTTGTTAGTCATCTTTCCTCCAAAAATTGTTAATCATGCACACATTCCAACGATAACGAGCCTGGCATAATCGCTGGCATGGCCATGATCGAATGGTAACCAAATTGCATACTGCCGCCCCACAAACGCAAAAGCGCACCGCGCAGCAGATAGCCACGCAATTGGGCATTGCTTGATGAAGGCAAGCCACTTTTTCATGGCGGGGGTGCTATTATGCCCAAAACTTCCATTTTGATTTTTTTGGTTGCACCGTTTCATAGTCCAGTCGCATTACCTGATCTTTGCGGCCAAAGCTGGAGTCAGAATAGACAACCCGAATTTTCTCGTCGGCTTTCCCTCCGACCGTATTGCCATCCAGGATGACAGGCCCATTTGCAATGATGTAGTCGCAAAGCGTGAAAAATAGCTCCCTTAGCTCACTTGGTGATGTCGGCGAGTTTTTGGTTTCGAATTCCATGTGCCCAAGTGCCGCCAAACCTGTGGTAAAGCCAGAAGTGCGGCCTGACTCATCCGGCCCGGCCCGCAAACCAACCCAAATATGAATGGGTGGCCCCTTTGGCAGAACTTCTAACGCAAATTGATTGAATAGCGCTTTGGGCACCAATTGCATGGCATTCCACCATTGCACGCCCAATGCAGTCGGGGTGGCATGCATGACTGCTGCGGTAACCTGGGTCAGACAAATTGATAATTCGATCGGTGTCAGTTCACCAAACGCGGTGACGACAATATGCGCTTTATGTGCTTTAACCGTTTCCTCCGCGTCTGGCCATAGCATGCTGGTAGCACAGGTTTCTGCCAGATCAGGCCAGGGGATCGGTGCTGGCATCATTCCCAGCGCGACTTCTGCCGATCCAATGGTGAAGCTGAGGGTGGATTCGTCTTTGGAAAAATCAGTCGCAGGCGAAAGATCAGGCCAACTCACTGCAAGAAAGTCGCGAATGGCCGCCTCTGATGGTTCAGATTGTTCGCCAAGTAGAATAAATGAGGTTCCTAAAGGCATTTGTGCTCCCAAAAATGATTCATGATGCATAAATCGTCAGTTGCCGCCGGGTAAATTCTACCTGCCAC
>CAMBDR010000613.1 GCA_945864765.1 Janthinobacterium lividum
GGTTGGAAACCAGGCCGTCCGGGTGCTTGGGTTCGGCGGGGATGTGAATCAGGCCACGGCGATGTGGCTCATGCAGCCACAAGCCGTTTGGTGTACCGATCCAGACCCGGCCTTGCCCGTCTTCGGCCAGCGCCACGACATAGTTTTCCATCGCCTGGCCCCGTTCGTCCGTAAGCACCTCGAAGCGCGCGCTCTGCTCTGCCGGGTCGCCCTTCCGGGCAGGCTGTGGTGGCGGTGTAGCCGGGTGCCAGCGTGCCACCCCGAAATGGGTTCCGGCCCAGAGGCTACCGTCACGGCCAGCGAGCAAGTTGCGCACTTGCTTGCCGGGCAAACCTAGCGCCGCCACCCAAGCGGTGCTGCCGGGCAATTGCCGCACCACCCCGGCTTGGTCCGTACCCGCCCAGATTGATCCGTCGCTGGTTTGGGCCAACGTAAAAATGGTTGCATCCGGCAGAGCATCTGCCTGGCCCTCGCCTTGTCGCTGGTCTGTTCTATAGCCGCCTGTCAGGCCACGCTGCCTGTCAAAAATATCGATCCCGTTGCCTTTGGTGCCAAAAGCCAAGCGGCCATCGGCCAGTTCCAGCACACTCCTCACATCGGGGTGGCTCAATCCGTTTGGCCGTTTTGCGCTGTGCCTGAGTATGCGCAGCATGGTGTTGTTGGCGTTCATGCGTTGCAAACCTGCCCCCCAGGTACCCACCCACAGCCAGCCGGCCCGGTCCAGCAGCAGGGGTTTCAGGAAATTGTACGCGAGGCTTCCCGTAACCTGCGGGTCAGGGCGCAAGGTTTGCAGTACATGGCCGTCGCTGGCCGCTACAATAATGATGCCGCCGCCATTGCTTGCCAGCCAGATTTGGTCTGTTTTTACTTGTACTATGCCCTGAATCGAGGGGTGGCTCAGTTGCGCCAACGGTAGCCAGTGTGGCTGCTGCGGTGCGTTGGGCGGCGAAGCGTCGCCCGGAGATATGTTCAGCCAAGCGGCACCATGTTCGCCGGTGCCCAGCCACAGTTTGCCATCCTGCGCCTGAAACAGGGTTCGTACATTCCTGCCTGTGACGACCGTTTCAAAGCTTTTGCTGTCCAAAGAGAGCCGTTGCAAGCCGCTGCTTGTGCCCACCCACAGGCGGCCTGCCTTGTCCAGCAACAGGCTGGCCACGACGCCTTTCATCAGGCTGTGCGGGTCAGGGCCATGCCTGAAATGCGCAAAGCGTTTTCTGCCAGGTGGCAGGTGGTCCAGCCCCTGACTGGTGCCAATCCACATTCCGCCCTGTCCGTCATTGGCCAAGGCCAAAATTCTGCCGCCAGAGAGGCTGCCCTGGGCTTTTTCATCATGCTGAAAATGCTCAAAGTGCTCGCTGGCCGGGTCAAATATCGAGATGCCGTCGCTAAAGGTGCCAACCCAAATTCGACCGTCTTTTGCAACGGCTAAGGCATGGACAAAATCCCCCGCCAGTGAGAACGGGTCGCTGGCCTTGTGCACAAACTTGCGGAAGCGGTAGCCGTCGTAACGCACAAGGCCATTTTGCGTGCCGATCCAGATCAGGCCGCGTGCATCCTGCGCCAATGCGGTGATGATTTGGTTGTCGATGTTTTCCGCATCACGCAGGGTTTCAAATTCTGGCTCGGTAGAGGGGAAGTCTTGCACAAGCAGTGAAGGGGCGGCGGCCGTCGCGACGGCGGCCGTCGCTACGGCAGCCGCAGGCGGGGCAACATCGGCTGCCATTAACGCCAAAGGCAGCCAGACAGCAAGCCAAAAAACCAGCCATTGCACCTGTTTTAGACTTTTATTCATATTCCACCATTTTCGTGATTAATATTATTTTTAAATCATATCTCAAAGCCAATTCCGTCGCCCTGCCTGAATCAATATTCAAAATCGATTCTAACCCAGAAAATAGCGCCCTCGAAGACCGCACCCCAAAAACCCCACGGCCAGCAACCATGCGATCATCACCGCTTTTCGGCACCGCTTTTACTCCGCACCCGCTTTTCGCGCTAAAATGACAGGCGGTATCGGGCAAGCGCCATTGCCCGTCGATCAACCCGGCACAATTTCCGCCATGGAACACGACAACAGTTACAAACGCCGGTTCAGCAACCCCGAAATGGTACGCGACCTGTTTATCGGTTTCGTCGATGAACCTTGGGTTGCCGACATCGACTTTGACACGCTTGAACACATGCAGGGCCACTTCGTCACCGCCGATTTACGCGACCGTGAAAACGACATCATCTGGCGCGTCAACATCAAGGGGCAAAGGGTGTACGTGTATATTTTGCTGGAATTTCAGTCCGGCGTGGATAAATTCATGGCAGTACGGATGATGGGCTATCTGGCCCTACTGTATCAGGACTTGATCCATCGCGGCAATTTAACCTCCAGCGGCCAACTCCCCCCGGTCTTCCCTATCGTGTTATATAATGGCCAAGCAAAATGGTATGCCAAGAGGTCTATAATTGATTTGATTGACGAACTACCCGGCGCATTACGGCCTTGGGCACCTCAATTGCGTTATTTCTTATTGGAAATTAATACAATCGATGAAAGCGCCCAGTTTGCAATCAAGAATTTTGCGGCAGCCTTGATGCGATTGGAAAAAAGTCCTGACCCACAGGCGATGATTGCGGCCATGTCGGCCCTGGTCGATTGGCTCAAGGCCCCGCAACAAACGCGTTTGCAGCGCGATTTTACGGTGTGGATCAGACGTGTACTGTTGCCCGGCCGCTTGTCGGGCGTAACATTGCCAGAGTTTGGCACTATTTTGGAGGCAAAAACCATGTTAGCTGAACGTGTGATTGAATGGACCCGGAACTGGAAGGACGAGGGAATCCAGGAGGGCCAGACAAAGCTTTTACAGACCATGCTGGAAGCCCGCTTTGGCCCCCTGCCCGATTGGGCTTTGGCCCGTCTGAAAGAAAGCAGCAACACAGAAGTTGAGCGCTGGTGCCTGCGTATTTTAAACCAACCGAGTTTACAGGAAGTGCTTAACTAAACCCGATCTGCAAGGCTGCTCCCAACAGCCAGCCAAACAAGCAAACCCCGGTATGAATAAACCCGGCACCCTGGTGCTGGCCCAGGCTTGCGCCAGCACCGCGAAGGAGGCCGGCGCAAAACACCTTTCCAAACCCAACAAATTAAAAATACATCATCATTATTTTATTTATTTGATATATTTTTCACTTTAACCTTGGATCATGCTACTATTATTCTTCTTTATCTTGATTTGAATTTCATTTTAATACTGGAGAATACCAACATGAACCCTGTCAAAGTCGGAATCCAACTGCTATTGAGTGCGAGCTTACTGATGTCTGTGATCGGTATTGCCGGAAAAAATGCGAACGCCACCGAACTGCTTGAACGTACCGAGCGCACCATTACCTATGTGTCGGGCGGCGTCGGCGACGAGGAAAAAGCGGCGATGGATGGAAAGCGTAAAAATTACAATCTCTGGCTAACTTTCGCCACCAAAAAGACCGGAGAATATCAGGCCGATGTCAAACTCACCATCACAGACAGCCAAGCCAACACCCTGTTTGAAGTCGCGGGCCTGGGGCCACTGGTGAATTTGAAATTGCCGCCAGGGCAATACAAGCTGGAGGCTGGCTTGCGCGGAAAAGTCCAGTCACGACCTGTTCATATCAAAGCCGATGGCGGAACCGAACTCGTTTTCCGTTGGGAGGGTGAGTAAATTGGTAAATAAGTTCGTAAATAAGTTCGTGACTAAAACACGGACGCAGCCAA